>JAZBPW010000081.1:0-59924 GCA_036351795.1 Candidatus Zhuqueibacterota bacterium
AATGATCCATAATTTCATTAGAATATGCCTGATCCATAATTTCAAACCTGAATTTAAGTCAAATGATAATTTGAGACCGTCTGATTAAGCGATTTTTTTTACCAAATTTCCAGATGATACTCATTGTCTTGAAAATATATCTCCGCACCATAGTCGCTGGCGAACGCGAACGAGATGACGACGCTGGGAAATCCCCGCTCATTCGATTGCTGGAAATTCACCGGCGGTACATACACACGCTGAAAAAACTGGCGCACAATCCCCGTCTCCTGACGCTCGAAAATGGCAATGTAGTAAGGCATTTTCTCTTCTGCATTCAAGCAGCTCTCACAAACCCCGCTGATGACATAGTCTGGAATTGTATTCTGATTCAGATCGACCAGGAGCTGCAATCGTGCCTCGGACTCATCGAACATTCGCTGCTGATCTGGGGGTAAATCATTTTTATTCAATAACCTGGATTCTCTGAATTCAGGGACATAATTACCAAGGAATTTTTGGTTGAATTGAAGAAGATTTTCGTCCGGATCTTCCTGAGCGCAACCGGCAATGAGAACGAGAAGTGTAAAAATGGCCGACATCCAGATATATTTTTTCATTATCATTCCTTTGGCGAAGATGTTATTTATTATGAAAGTATGAAAAGATATAAATTATTTTGCTAAATGTCAAGTATATTTGATTATTATAAATCGCTTGAAATATTCATAGATTTTTTATTAAATTAAGAATGTTGACATCACGGACATTCGGATACTATGAAAAAAATAACCTTCGCATTGCTTCTCGTCGCTCTTATACTGCTTTGTGGTACTTTTGGCTACATGCTGCTGGAGGGATGGGGCCTTTTCGATGCATTCTACATGACAATTATTACTATCAGCACCGTGGGGTTTCATGAGGTTGCGTCCCTGGGAAAGGATGGCAGGATTTTCACCGTGATTTTGATCGTGCTGGGGATCGGTGTGGGCGGATACACGATCGGGCAGATCACATCTTTTATTGTCGAAGGGAATATTCGAAACATTTTTAAGGGGAGAAGGATGGAGAAAGAAATCGCATTACTGAGCAATCATGTGATCGTATGCGGCTATGGAAGAACCGGAGCCGAGATCGTGGAGACGCTCAGAAATAACAGAAAGCGCTTCGTGATCATAGATAAAGACGAATCCATCGTCATGGAGCTTCAGGGGAAAGGATTTGTGGCACTGGTGGACGACGCGACGGATGATGATGTGCTGCGCAAGGCAGGGGTTGAAAGCGCGTTCTGTTTAATCACAGCCCTTGGAAATGATGCGGACAATGTCTATGTGGTTCTGACAGCGCGAGAGATCAATCCGAAATTACGGATCATCGCACGTGCCGTTGATCAATCTTCTTCCAAAAAACTGATCCGCGCCGGCGCCGACAAAGTCGTTTCCCCGTTTGAGATTGCAGGACGCAGGATGGCATATCTTGCCACCAATCCGGAAATCGTCGAGTTTCTGGAAGTGATGACAAAGAGCTCCGAGATCGAGCTTAAGATAGACCAGGTGACAATAGGCGAAAAGAGCCGGCTTAAGGACACGAAACTCAACCAGTCTGATATTCGATCGCTCACAGGCGGGGCGATGATAATTGGAATAAAAAAAAGTGAGGATGCTCGTATGATCGTAAATCCGCCGGGGGAGACGCTACTGGAGGAGAATGACGTCCTTGTTGTATTGTCAAACGATATTCAACTTGAAAAACTTCATGAATTTGTCTGAAAGACAAGGGGGAGAGTGACGGTGAATATGGTGCTTTCATTGAGGATACTCTCCACCTCGATTTTGCCCTCATGTTCATCAATGATCTGCTGCGCGATAGCCAGCCCCAATCCGGTTCCATCCTTCTTTGTTGTGTAATAAAAATCAAAGATGTGTTCGAGAGATTCCTTCGAAATGCCGCCTCCGGTATCCCTGAATTCGATCTTCACCAGATCATGATACCCTTCGCTGGTGACGGATGAATCCGCATACACCTTGATCCTCAGTTCCCCGCCATCCGTCATTGCCTGCAGCGCGTTGATCACAATGTTGATGAAGGCCTGTTTGATACGGTTTTCATCCGCATTCACCGTCAATGATCCGGGATCGTATTCAGCGATGATCTGTATATTCTTCTGTTCCGCTTCAACATCATAGGCTTCTATTATTTCCTGAATGAGACGGCTGATGGTCACTTCGGATTTTTTCAGTTCGGGTTGTATCGCGATCAATAGAAAATTATTCACCAGCTTATCGAGTCTGGATATCTCGGAAGTCACGACATTCTGATAGTGCAGAAGTTTCGTTTTATTGACTGCACTCTTCTCGAGCTCTTTTCTCTGGATCTGCATGTTAATGACCATGGCATTCAAGGGATTCTTGATCTCGTGGGACAGAATGGCGGCCATTTTGCTCAATGTTTCAAATCGTTCGATTCGTTTCAGGCGATTCTGATATGCCGTGAGCCGTATCGCCATTGTATTGAACTGCTTCATCAATGTCGCAATTTCATCTTTACCTCGGGGCTTGATACGATAATCGAGATTTCCCGTCGAATATTTCTTGATCCCGCTGATCAGAAGATTGATTGGTTCGACAATCCTCCTGGTATATATGTAAGCGATGATTGAAGCGATCAATAGCGCGGAAATAACGATCACGATGATCTGCATATTCATGTGCCGGGCGGGTCTGAATGCTTCCGGTGTGGGTTGCTGTATCACGATCCCCCATCTGGTGGTATTGAGCGGTGCAAAAGATGCGATCATTTCAATTCCATCGGAGTTACTATAAATTTTATGACCCGATTCATTTCCGGCAATGCCGTCCAGAATACTCTGAATATTGAAATTATCTTTGCCATATATCTTTTTCCGGTCAGAGTGGGCTATGAATGTTCCATTTTTGTCGAAGACGAAAGCCTCTCCCTGGTCTCCAACAGCTGAACTGTCGATCAGATCCCACATGACTTTCAGATTGACTTTAGCGTGCAGGATCCCCTCGGATCCGTCGAGGAATAGCAGCGGTTGTGCGAGTTCGATGAATGGAAGATTTTCATCGGAGATTTGCAGCTCCGACAGATAATCGTCGCCGAGGCGAAGCTTGCGCACGAAATCCTTTCCCATGTGTACATCTCGATCACTGATATAGTGGGTGGATATGTCGATCTGGCCTGCGTCGTTCAGTATCGCGATCTCTTCGAAAATATCGACATCCTTCACAACATTATTGATCAGAATCGCCGGTGTTATTGTCCGCATGTCGAATGTCTGAACGTTTTCCGCGGTGGATTTCAGTACTTTCTGCGCTTGATCCAGAGAATTGGCGATGCTCTGTGAGGTTCTTTTTGCAAATTCAAGATTCCGGTGCGATACGATATCTTCTATTGAATTTTTAGCTGTGCGTGTCAGTAAAATCCCTGCGATAACAATCGGCAGAGATGCCAGCAAAATATGAGATATCAGGAGACGTGTGAGAAGTCTGTTAAGAAGCTTGATCCTGCTTCTTGGTATGTCGGCCCTATTTCTTGAATTTCCATTCATCGAAAGGTAGTATTTCTTTTCTGTTTTCAATGAATTGATCAAACTTGTTGGTGTTCACGAAATACCAATCCAGCCAGATAAAAAAGAGAAAAGATGCCGGCTGATCTTTGATGACCGCCCTGACGACACCCTGCATCAGCTGATCGCGGGTCGGCGGTTTCTGCTCTCCTGCCATATCGAGGAAATAGCTCGCGGTTTTATTGTAGTAGCTGAAAATATTTTCCTCTCCGGTGATACTGAAATGCTTTTTGAGATTTTCTACCGTATCATCGAATTGAATGTTAGTGAGGAGCGCATCATAGCGACCCGAGTTCACAGATTTCACAATATCCATCTTTGACATTGGCCGGATGGCGGCGTCAATACCGATCTTGTTCCAGTCGAGTTTAACCAGGCGAACAATATCTTCGTCCGGTAAAACGCCTTTTTCATAGATCAGCGTGAACTTCAGGGGAATGTTGTTTTTTTCGAGGACACCGTCGTTATTGGAATCCCGGCATCCCTCCATTCTGAGTGTGCGCATGGCGCGTTGCGGCTGGTATTTATAATCTTCGAATTCCTGTATGTAGAGTTGAGATGAAACGTCCAGGGGCCCATATGCAATATTTGCGCGTGAATCCAGGAGATTTTTGTGTATATAGCGTTTGTTGATCGCGTAAGTCAATGCTTTCCTTATATTGCGGTTAGCCAGTAAAGGATGATTGTTGTTGTAGGCAATCAATTTGGCATAATGACTTGGACGTATTTTGAACAAAACCTTGATGGCTGAATTCGCCTTGTCGATCTCATCGGCAATTTGGGCGCTCTCAGTCCTCGAATAATCGATCTCCTCGGTGATAATCGCGGCGAGAAGAGATTTTTCAGATTCAAAGAAGCGGATGACAATGTATTGAGGTGTGTAGGGCGGTGGATAATTATTCTTGTAAACGACCTCTTTCGGAGTGTTTTTTACTTGAGTGAATGATATTCTCTCTGTGTTGCGACTGACAGGGTAGAAGTTGGATTTGAGCAGTTCTCCGACATTCTGGTAATCCACGCGTCCCGAGAGCTCTCCGATGACAATGGAGTTTTCCCCGTAACTCTGTGGATACACAAATGTACTAGCAGAGCAGAGAAAAAGATATATGAAGATTGATCGTTTTACCATAGCGTGGCAGAAAGCGCTCTAGTCACTTATCCGAATATCCGCTCCTTTATTAAGGATTATAATAGAAAGATTTTCAATAAATTGCAAGTAAAAAAAAATGTTATTGACATTTATTAAAATTATTGTTTAATTTAATTCGACTTTGTCAAATTCAGCTAGGAGTAAACTTGAATTCAGTCCTGCTGCACGTCGAAGAGTGAAATGCATATACTCAAATTTCAATTGACAGAGCATATTATCGAGCATAATGGGGCAATTGTTCATGAAGAAATACATCTATATATGCGTCTTGTTCTTGCTGTTCCTTGTGTACGGTTGTACGGATGAACAGCCGGTAGTGATTGAAGAGAGACTGGTTGGAAGTGTGGTTGGACGGATAAAGCCCGCCGGAATTAATGCAAAGGTGTCGCTTGTCCAGGGCGCTGTGGTGGATAGCACCACAGCGGATTCACTGACAGGCGCGTTCAGCATCGATGACGTCCAGGTCGGATTCTACACTTTGCGAGTGACTGCAAACGGCTACGGTGTCCATGTCACAGAAATGGTTGAGATCGTGGCGAATGGTGTCACATCCATCGGAGAAGTGCTGATGAAAACGACACCCAATCAGATCAGGAGTTTCTCTCCTGCAAATAACAGCAAGGATATCGGTTTGAAACAGTCAGGTGTCATTGATTTCAATATCCTGATGGATCATTCTTCAGTAGAAAACGCTTTTTCCATATCCCCATCAACACCGATGCTTTTTACATGGGAAGAGGATGGTGAAGGATCGAGAATGACCTTCAGTCCCGATGGGCAGTACAGGGCGTACACAACATATTCGATGACGTTGGGAACAAATGCAATGAGCATTTACAGAGACAGCCTTTCGATTGCTCTAAACGCTGTGTTTACTACGGAACCGGTCAAGATAGTCTCTTTCACTCCGGAGAACGGAGCTACTTATGTGGATCCCGCGTCCTCTTTATACATGAGGTTCAATACGGCAATGAACAGCAGCAGTGTGGAAAATGCGTTCAGCACTGTACCGGAAGCACGGGGGCAGTTCAAATGGCATAACGAGCTATCCTGCACATTTATCCCTTCGAATGATCTGGCAACATCCACAGCGTATCTGGTCACGATTTCCAGGGGTGCCAGGGACCATCATGACTCTCATATCGAAAGTACGTATAACGCATCATTCACGACTGAACCACTTCTCGTGGTTGATTCATATCCCAAGGACGGGGCGACAGATCTGAGCAGGAATACGACGATCATGATAACATTCAATGCTGCGGTAGACCAGAGAGCGGCTGAGCAGGCATTCAGCATTACACCGGCGAAGAACGGAGTTTTTGCCTGGAGCGACAAGAAAAAATTTTCATATAAACCGGACGAAGAACTGGCAATGAATGCCTTTTACTTTGTGGCACTGGATTCAACATGTGTCGATGAGTACGGCGAGCATCTGGCAGAACCATTCACGGTTATTTTCAAAACGGGAAGCCTATGATGCTACAGGTACTCTCTGTAAGTCTCCTCACGTTCCGGATCCAGAGAGATCAGTTTTTCGAAGATTTCTTTATTATCAGTATCCTTGAACAGGTCGATAAGTTCTATGTGGTGTGCGGTCAGAAATTTTTTGCATCTTTCATTTTCAGGATCTTTGGATAGAATTTCTTCGATCATATCGACGGCAGCGGCTGTATACTTGCGCGCTTTATTCGGATCTTCCTCGGCGTAGTAGAGTCCGTAGAAAAAATAGTCCTTCATTTCACGGAATGGAAGATTTTTGTCGCTGAGGATATCCAGAATAAGATCATTGCGAAGGTCCCAGCCATCCTGAAAACGACCCATGCCGAACTTCGCCTGTTCGGCTATGATTTTTGCTTTTTCGAAGTAAGGCGTTCCCATTAAATGGCCCATTTTGTCCATTTGATCACCGATCAGTATGTTGACGAAAAAATCGAGCAAGCTTGTGAGTGAATCCCAGTTTCCATCGGAGTGTTGCAATCGCTCCCCCTGCTGGTATTCCATGCGGCATCGTTTATCAAAGTATTGGACATCCGAGTTATCGGAGATTAATATTTGAATTCCGTACCGGTCCTCATAGCTCGCGCTTAAGTCTGTACGGAAAAAAATCTGCAGCGACAAAGGTATTTCGACGTCGAATTCATTATTGGTCCAGTCGCTGTTATTGATATATTCTTCCACAACCATTTGAAAATTGGCGAGTTTTTGCTGCTTCTCAAGGGGCAAATTTTCGAGTGTGACGGAGACGGTGGCTTTGAGCGTCTGTGAGAAGACCGGGGCAGCCAAAAGACAGAGTATAAAAACAGATGAAAGGATGAATTTAACTCTCATATGCATATTCCTTTACATGAAAAACGAACTCATTTTCTAGTTATATTATTTTACACTGCTGAATTGATTTTTTGTTCACAGGTTTTGGCCAGCTTTGAAGATATCGGCTTGAGCGCACGTCAACAGGCAATGGGGGGTACGGCAGCGGCATATGTCAATTCCGCCGACGCTGTTTTTATGAATTGCAGCGGGCTGGCGATGGCCGCAGCACCGCACTTTTCAATGTTCTACACGAATCCGTTCGGTTTGAAATCAGTAGCCCATGCCTCTCTCTCTGCAGTGTTCCCTCACAGAACGGGTGCCTACGGTCTGGCGGTAGAAACTTTCGGAAACAACCTTTATCAGGAGAATCTATACCTGATCTCCTATGCGCGCTCGTGGAACAAGAGATTTCATTACGGCGCCGCAATGCGTTTGATGCATCTCGATATTAGCAAATACGGTACGGACACGGCAATCGGATTTGACCTTGGCTTTTCAACAGCATTGAGTCCCAGATTTCAATGGGGATTTTATGCGCACAATCTGAATCGTCCCGTCATTAGTGCCCAGGATCAGGCGATTCCGCAGATATTTTGTTCCGGGATCAGTGTGCTCCCGGTGGATAACGCCCGGCTGAACGTCGATCTTTACAAGGATAGCAAATTTCCCGCTGAATTACGTTTCGGCTTCGAATATACCGTATTGGATCGGCTGGCTCTGAGAAGCGGATTCTCGACTGAACCTGCGCGATTCACTGCTGGATTTGGCATCGCCTTTTCGCTGTTGCAGCTGGATTACGCGTTTCAAACACATAACGATCTGGGCAACACACATCAGTTTTCGATGAGCGTATTTCTCAAGAAGAGGACGCGAGAGCGATCGGATAAGATTGAGTATCAAATGGAGTTGCTAAAGATAAATATCAATATAGCGTCCGAAGAACAGCTTCAGACGCTGAGGGGGATCGGACCAACGCTTTCCAGAAGGATTGTTATGTATAGAGAAGATTACGGTCCGTTTGAGGATATAGAAGATCTCAAGAATGTCAAAGGTATCGGTGATGTGATGTTCGAAAGAATAAAGGACCGGATCACGACTGAATAGAGAGCCATCGCAGATCCATATTGAACCGGGTAGTCAATTTACGGAAATGAATATATCAAACATGTTTTTTAGATTGTTTTCAAACGTGGTTTCACATGGCATGCATTGTGCCCACGGTCATGCATATTCAATTCGGATTTTTGTGATCTCTTTCCTGATTATGACTTTACCGGCAGTCTTGCCCCAAGAGAGCATTGCCCAGGATCCGCAGGTGGAAAAACTGCTGGAGGAGGAGGCCGAATACTCCGATCAGTCGGATTTGATGGATCGACTCGCGGAACTTGAGAAGAATCCCATCGATCTGAATCGTGTCGATATTGACGGACTGGATGTACTACCCTGGATCTCCCCCGGGCTTGCTCGCGATATCGTCAGACTTCGGGAAGAGAAGGGCCGGTTCAATTCGATCGACGAATTGAACGAAATACCCGGGCTTACTTCCGATATTTACGAAACAATCAAATCCTACCTGATTATCGGTGCCGAACGGCAGCGTCGTGAATTCCTGTTGAGGACGCGCTCGCGTACAAATAGAAAGATTGAAAAGAGCGTCGGATACAGCAATGGGGATTATTACAATTCACCGAATAAATACTATCATCAGATTCGAGCGGCATATACAAGGAATTTCGATGCAGGGCTCGTGTTCGAAAAGGATCAGGGTGAAAAGAAAATCAATGATCTGACACTTGGATTTCTCAGATATCAGGATGACAGCGGGAAAAATCGTCTCATTCTCGGTAATTACAGGCTTGAATTCGGACAGGGGCTGGCATTCTGGAATCCCTACAGCTATGGTAAAAGTGCTTCTCCCATCTATCCGGCGATCAAAAAGGAGAGAAATCTGCTGCACTATACCATGGTGGACGAAAATAGTGCACTTTACGGCGCCGCGTTCCAGACCGCTTATCGCTCCATGCGATTTTTCAGTTTTTTTTCGAAAATGAAACTGGATGCCACGCTCAATGGATCCGGTGGTGTAGAAAACTTCTATGCCACAGGATATCATCGTAATGAACTGGAATTGGAGAAAAAGGATACGCTTGAGGAGCAGCTCATCGGTGCGCGGATGACATACGCCCGTGAAAATGATCTCCGTATCGGCGCGACTGTATACGCTTCCGAATATGACAGACCATTGGAAAATTCAGATTACAACCGAAAACGTTTTGCTTTCCGGGGCAGCAGAAACCATGTCTCCTCCCTGGATTTTCAAATACGTCTGCCGAACCAGAGAATATTTGGTGAGTACGCGCAATCGAAAAATAGCGGTTGGGGTCTGGTTTTGGGAACAGTATTCGCACAGAAGAATTACGGTATTTTGATGCAATTCAGAAATTATTCAAAAGACTTTCATAGTCTTCATGGGGCTGGATTCGGAGAGAGGGGAGGCGTGCCCGAGAATGAGCAGGGATTTTATACCGGTGTCTCATACCGTATTCTCAAAAATACAACACTCTTCGGCTATTTTGATGTTTTCAGATTTCCATGGCGAACATATTTCGAAAAAATGCCGGTCAATGGAAATGATTTTCTGATACAGATTGAGCACAAAGTGAATCGGACGATGAACGTCATGGTGCGTTTCAAACGCAAAAGAAAAGAACAGGCAATTGCAGGTGAAGACGCTTTAGGACGGTCCACGGAATACATAGAGAGTGAAAACCGGAGCAATCTAAGATTTCAGTTTGAGTACAATCCCCTGCCTCCGTTGAAATTGAGATTCAGGTCCGAACTTGTCGAATACGATCATATTCAGAAAAGCCGTGGATTGCTGATATATCAGGATGTACGTTATCGTGTGGCCGGCATGCTGACGCTGTATGCGCGCCTGACATTCTTTGATACCGATGACTACAATTCACGGGTATATCAGTTTGAGAACGACATCCCATATGTCCTCACAAATCAGATGCTTTACGGAGAGGGATCACGCTGGTATCTTTGCTTGATATATGACTATAAAAACTGGATTCGTCTCAGCTCGAAAATTGGTGTGAATTATTATGAAGACACAGAGAGTGTGGGCTCAGGGTATGATGTGATCGAGGGTAACACATTCAGAACGTTCAGTCTTCAATTGGAGACCGATTTAAGGATATTTTCCTATTGACTTAAAATGATAAAAGCCTTATATTGAGCCTTAATTAAGGCTATGGGTGCATCTTAGCTCTTCTTATCGATGTCATTTAGCGGATATTATCGATTAGTTTAAAAAAATGAAATCAAAACTTCATAAATATATCATCATCCCTTTCTACAAGATTCTGGCGAAAATTAAAAATAATGCGAATGTCATCAATATTTTTGATGCGCTGAAAACGGCGCGTAGAATATTGGTTCTGATGCCTCAGGATCCGGAGGAATTTAAAGTGGCATGGGAGATCCTGCCACAGCTCGAAGCCAGTTTCCCGGATGCAAAACTCACCGTAATCATGCAAGAGCTGTACTGGAAGTTGTCCCGCGAACAGGGGAACTATGGTATGATTTTTGTATCACAGTCTGACAAGAATATCTGGGATCTTCCTCAGCATAGTCTGATTAACAAGGTGGCGGCATCGAATTATGACATTGCGATCGATCTTAACAACGATTTTAATCTGCTCTCGACTTTGCTTTGCCATAAAAGCAATGCCCCCCTCAGGATATGTATAAAAGATCCGGATCGTGACCCGTTTTACAATGTCAGCTTCAGGGCAGCCGAGCATAATGGATTGGATGGTATCTACAAAAACCTGTTCAAATACCTGAATGCACGGGTCAAATGACCAATTGAAAATGGTCAATGCTCTTTTTCACGAAATCCAAATTACTAATTAATCGACCTATCGTACATTTTGTATAGTGCACCTGGAACGCTATGGTGCAGTGATATGTCAGGCTAACTATTCGGGAAGAATTTCTATGGCTGAATCAGTGAATCAGTTGAAGGACAAAATTTCAGGGCTTCAAAAACAAGTGATGCAATTCGAAGAGTTGAATAATGAATTGAAGGGCAAGCTCAGTGAACTCTATTCTTTGTATCAGATAAGTTTCGTCCTGAGCCTTACATTTGATCTGGATGAAGTGCTGAAATCCGTGAAGCGATTGTACAAGAAAAATTTCAAGATCGATGAATTATCACTCATGCTGCT
This sequence comes from Candidatus Zhuqueibacterota bacterium, assembly GCA_036351795.1. Lineage (GTDB taxonomy): Bacteria > Zhuqueibacterota > Zhuqueibacteria > Thermofontimicrobiales > Thiofontviventaceae > JAZBPW01. The sequence goes on from JAZBPW010000081.1 coordinate 11,270, forward strand.
GGATGATAAATCAGGTCATCTTAAAGTTGAAGCCTCCTACGGGTTGCGGAGTGGATTGCGAAATTTTACACCAAAACACGGTGAGAAGAATATTTTTTATGCTGTATTGAATCAGAAAGAACATATCTATATCCCGGATGTAAGTCAGGAGACAAATTTAACGATCTTCAGCAACTCGGGAAGAACACGAAAAGGCGCATTTCTCAGTATGCCCCTGATTCCTGAAAAGTCGGATCCCATCGGAGTGATAAATTTTTACAGAAAGAAAGCCGACTCTTTTCCTGACACTGAAATCGATCTGCTGCTGAAGCTAGCCGAACAGGTGGCAAATGTGATCGAGCAAACGCTGCTTTTCAAAAAGACGAAGGAATTATCAATCACGGATGAGCTGACCGGAATATACAACAGACGCTACCTCAACCAAAGGCTCGACCGTGAAGTGACGCGTTCGAAAAGATATAAACGACCGCTCACTGCTATTATGATCGATATCGATTATTTCAAAATATACAATGATCTGAATGGACATCTTCTCGGTGATGAAGTTCTGAAGAGAGTCGCGCATATAATCGATAACAATATCAGAAAGGCGGACATCCTCGCCCGCTATGGGGGAGAAGAATTCATGTTGCTGCTACCGGAAATTGACAAAGAACATGCATATCAGGTGGCAGAGAAACTCCGGAAGACTGTTGAAAATGAGGACTTCCCCAAAGAACACAAAATGCCGCATAAAAACCTGACAATTTCCGTTGGATTCGCCACACTGCTGGAAGATACATACAATGCGCATGAACTTCTGAAGTTTGCGGATATCGCGCTTTACGAGGCGAAAAATCAGGGACGTAACAGGGTCGAAGGATATCGGCCAGATCTCTACGATGAGGCTGAAAATAACAAAATGTACATCGAAAAAAGTGCTTCGTGATGCTATGGAAAATATTTTCTGAAGTCACTTTTCGGACCATTGTTCTGATAATCTTGACTCCTCTGTGGTCTCTTGATGCATGTCTCGCCTCAGCTGATTCCTACATTAAGCGGAATTATGACACAGTTCATATTGGACTGACTCTCCTGTTGAATGAGGACGAGCGTTCCCTCACAGGAGAGGCGTCCCTCGTTATCGTTCCCCTCGACTCCGGATTCAATCAATGCGAATTCCACGCAGTAGAGATGGATGTAGAAAAAGTATCTCTGATCCCTAACGGAAATATAGCCTATCATGCTGACTCCAGTAAAATTTATATCGAATTCAACGAGCAGTATACTCCTGAAGACACGCTGACCCTGGTTGTACGTTACTACACGAAGCCGGAAAAGGGCGTCTATTTCAACATACCCACTATGCAAGGGGAGAACAGACCGTTTCAAATCTATACGCATTCCGAACCGACCGATGCACGCTACTGGTTTCCCTGCTATGATGCGCCGGATGACAAGCTGACATCGGAAATGAAGGTGACAGTCAATGATGGACTGAGTGTCGTTTCTAACGGCTCTCTTGTGGATGTTCAGCGACATGTACGCGACAGCCTGATAACGTATCACTGGCTGCAGGACAAGCCGCATGTGAACTATCTGATATCCTTCGCAGCTGGTGATTTTCATGTTGTCTCTGACAGCTACGGGGATGTTCCGGTCAATTATCATGTATATCCTGATAACTACATGAACGCTGAATATTGCTTCGGCAAAACACCGGAGATGATGAGTCTCTTTTCCACATTATTTGGCTATCCATACCCATGGTGCAAATATGATCAGGTTCTGATCAGGAACTATCCGGCGAGGGGTATGGAACATACATCCGCGACGACATTGACCGATGCAATCATGCACGATGGAAGAATGCATCTCGATAAAAATTGTGATAACCTGGTTGCGCACGAGCTGGCACATCAGTGGTTTGGGAATCTCGTCACCTGTGAAAACTGGCCGCATATCTGGCTCAATGAAGGATTTGCCACTTACGCTGAAATACTTTTCACACAAGCAGATCAGGGGGATGATGCGGCGGATTACGCGCTGTATTTGCAGAAGAACGCCTACTTTCGATTCGAAGGTGACGAATTCAAACAACCCATCGTCTACACCTACTACACGCATCCAAGAGAGATGTTTTCGCACGTAACATATCAGAAGGCGAGTCTTGTGCTGCATATGCTGAGGGATATGATTGGCGATGCGACATTCTTCGAATCTTTGAAACGCTATCTGTCACAATTTGCCTTTCAATCGGTGAGCACGATTGATTTCATCGCTATCGTGGAATGGGTATGCTCCCGGGAACTGAACTGGTTTTTCGATCAATGGCTGTACAAAGGAGGCTATCCGGTACTGGCTGTGGCTCATGAATACGATGAGACGGAGAGATCTGTGGTATTGGACATCGTCCAGAAACAGGAACCGCTGGATCAGGTTTACAAACTGCCGCTGATGGTCGAGTTGGTCACAGCGGACGCACACACCAGGCATCTCCTGAACATCGATTCGCGGAAACAGACCATCCGGCTTCCCGCACCGGCTAACCCGCTGGCGGTGCGCATTGATCCGGACCATGCGCTGCTGAAAACACTCGAATACAAAAGAGATATCGAACAACTTCTATTTGAATTGAGAAATGATGATCATGTCGCCGGTCGTATGGAAGCGATCGATTCACTGCAGTATCAAACCGGGGATACCGCCTCTGTTGTTCGTGGATTGATCCATGCGCTTCATTACGATAATTTCTGGGCAGTCAGGCGAAAGGCGGCACATGCACTGGGTCATTACAAGTCCGAGTCATCGAAAATCGCGCTTGTGAAAGGCTGCGCTGACGGAAAATCCAGAGTGAGGCGGGCGAGCGTTTATGCCCTGGAGAATTTCGATGATCCTGGCCTGTTTCGATTGTTCCGCGAAATTGCACAGTCTGATTCGAGTTACTACGTGCAATCGGCCGCGCTTTACGCCATGACCAATCTTCCGGATTCACTCTCATTCGAAATGCTGGAGCCTTTTTTCTCGATCAAATCCGGCAATGGGATTGTAGAATCGGCGGCACTGAGCGCTCTTGGGCAGTTGAATGACAGTAGATGCCTGCCCATCGCATATCACTTCGCGCGAAATCCGGATGCCACTTTCTTTCAGAGATATTCCGCACTCAAGATTATTGAAGACAACGGTCATGGAGACAGTGAGACCGGGGACGTGCTTGTCAGATTGTTGCGTACAATGGAGAATGAAAAGCTACTGCACAAAGTCATACAAATCCTCAGCAACTACAGAACGGAGCAGGTAGCGCGTGCTCTGGAAAAAAAGCTCCATGACGATATCAGCGACGCGACCCGGCGCCGATTAAGATATTCCCTGTCACAAATTGAATCCGCGCCCTTGAAAAAATGATTGCAATTCTTTAGAATTATCAATATATTCAGGCGATTCCTGTCATTGCGGATGTTTGTTTACTTGAATTATTGGTTTGAATGAAATTTCTTCGTTATCAACTGCCGGCTATTCTGTTTGCGTTGGCCATTTTCATACAATCATCAATACATGGTTTAGCCCCTCCTGATCTTGGTATTTCACTGGAGGATAAGCTTTTTCATGCGGTGGTGTACGGGTTTTTCGGATTTACGCTTACCAGGGCATTCTACTATTCAAATAACATCCGGATGAGACGGTACGCGATTCTCCTGGGGATAATCGTTGGTATCTTGTACGCTGTATCGGACGAAATTCATCAATACTTCGTTCCGGGCAGATATGCGGAAGCGGGAGATGTGGTTGCGGATGCCATCGGCATCATGTTCGCTCAGATAATCTTCCTACGAAAAAAGGCGTTTGAAAAAAGAGAAGCGAATCGGCGATTGCCAGAAAATGAGCAATATCGCACAGATAATGATGATAACTGTTGAAATCATATTGTCCCCTGTTGTCTCAATATATTAGACTGAATGTGTGAGGAAATGGTTGCATAAAAAATGACTGAAAAAAGACTGCTGAAAAATATTGGTGAAATCGCTGACGGATTGGGAATTCAGGTATATGCTGTGGGAGGTTATGTACGCGACAAGATATTTCTCAAGGAGAGCGTGAAGGATATCGATTTTGTCGTGGTGGGGGATGGACCGGCGTTTGCGAAAAAGATTGCCGGGCAAATGAAGGCGATAAATATCGTGATTTTCAAGCGGTTCAAGACAGCGCGCATGACAATCGAAGATTATTCGCTCGAATTCGTCAGCGCACGGAGCGAACGATATGCCGAGGATTCGCGTAATCCAAAGGTCGAACAGAGCGATCTGGAATCTGATTTAAAGAGACGGGATTTCACCATCAATGCCATGGCCATGTCACTTAATCGATCAGATTATGGTACGATCATCGATCCGTACGAGGGCGCTTCGGATATCTCCAAGCATATTATCAGGACGCCGCTCGATCCGGAGGAGACGTTCAAAGACGACCCGTTAAGGATTATGCGTGCGATTCGTTTTGCAACGAAATTGAACTTCGACATCGAATCGGAAACATTCGCAGCACTGAGTCGCATGGGGCATCGTCTCGACATCATATCTCAGGAACGGATCACCGAAGAAATTATGCAGATCTTGAAGACCAGAACACCCTCCAAAGGATTCTATCTACTGGATGAGGCTGGCATCCTGCCGATCGTTTTTCCCGAGATATCAGAGATGAAGGGGGTGGATCAACGAAATGACTACCATCATAAAGATGTCTTCATTCATACACTTAAGGTTGTGGATAATGTGGCTGCGGTTTCGGACAAGCTCGCCCTGCGCTTTGTGGCTCTGGTACATGACATTGCCAAGCCTGCAACGAAAAAATTCATCGATGGCATAGGCTGGACTTTTCACGGCCACGACGAGATTGGCGCCAGGATGCTCAAAGGCCTTTTCCGGCGGCTGAAGCTGCCCAATGAGATGCTGAAGTACACGGAAAAGCTTGTGAGGCTTCATCTGAGGCCGATCAATCTATCTCAGGAGGATGTCACGGATTCGGCCATTCGGCGGCTTCTGGTAGCAGCAGGAGAGAATATCGACGATCTTCTCACACTGTGCCGTGCCGATATCACGTCCGGGAACCCTAAAAGGGTGAAAAGGCATCTGAAGAATTTCGATCATGTGGCGCAGCGTCTTCAGGAGGTTGAAGAAAAGGATGCGATGAAGGCCTTTCAATCTCCGGTCAGAGGAGATGAAATCATGAAACTCTGCGAACTCCGGCCCGGTCCGATCGTCGGGATACTGAAGAGTATGATCGAAGAGGCAATCCTTGATGGCCGCATCGAGAACGAACATGAAGCAGCCTATGACTATTTAATGACCATCAAAGATGAGGTATTAGCAAAGCGCAATGAACAATAAACGATCCACTGTGGATAAAAAATTGAAACTATATATCCCGAGAATGAGCTACAGCGGCGCCAGGATCACGGCGGCGACTTTTCAGTCCATTGGAATTGAAGCGCACCCCTCGCCTGTCTCCGACGCGCGGACGCTGGAGCTGGGCGCGAAATATATCAGCGGTGATGAGTGCCTTCCCGAGAAAGTGACGCTGGGCAATTTTTTGAAGATCATCGAGGATGAAAGCTTCGATCCCGAAACCACGGCATTTCTGTTGCCCACCGCGGGGGGGCCCTGCCGTTTCGGCCAGTATCAGCCTTTGTTCAGAAAGGTGATGCGGGACAAGGGCTATTCCGATGTAAAGATATTTTCACCGACTTCTGATAACGGGTATGAGGGATTCGGCGATCAGGCCGGACATCTGACGCATGTCTACTGGAATGCGGTGGTGTCCTGCGACATACTCCGCAAGATGCAGTTGAGAATTCGACCATACGCACTCGAACGGGAAATGGCTAATGAGGTCTTTCACGCCGGATTGGACGATCTATGCAACGCTATTGCCGAACCCGGCGGTTCGGTTGCTTCCAAGCGGAAAAATATGCGGGCAGCGCTCATCCGCGCGCGGGATAATTACCGACGCATCCCGGCGGACTACTCGCAGCCGAAACCCATCATCGGCATCGTGGGTGAGATCTATTGCCGCCTCAATGAATTCAGTAACGATTACCTTGTAAACAAAATCGAGGAGCATGGTGGAGAAGCCTGGATGACGGACGTTGCGGAATGGGTGTGGTATACCAACGATGAGCAACGGCTCCGGTTGATCCGCAAGGGAAAGCGATATTCGCTCGATATGCTGAAGGCATACGTCAAATACAAGGTACAGAAACGGGATGAGCATTATCTGTATGCGCCTTTCAAGGATGATTTCAGGGGCTATGAAGAGCCTGAGAGCGTGAAGATCGTCACGGAATACAGCCGGCCTTACCTGCCACAGGAGGGGGCGCTGGGAGAGATGGTGCTGAACGTGGGGAAATCGATATACCTCTACAATAAAGGCGTGGATGGCATCATCGATGTGAGCCCTTTTTCCTGCATGAACGGTATCGTCTGTGAAGCAGTCTATCCACAGGTGAGCGCAGCGCATGATAGTTTCCCGATCCGCATATTTTACTACGATGGTGTACAGACCGATCTGGATCGTGATATCGGTATTTTCATGGAGCTGGTGAAAACTTACAACCGGAGGAAAAAGATCCAGCGCCGATTACCGTCCGGGTTCGACGGTGCAGTTGCAGCATGAATCAATTCCGTAGGTCACGGGAGATCGATCAGGTCGCGAACATGAAAAAACGCATGCAGTCGAAGAAGTCCTCGCATGTCATGGCAACCGTCAGGTCGCCAATACGTTTTACACCCGGATACCAGGAGGCGCGGTATGTTCTGAGTTCATCCTTGAAATCGATCTCTATGGTATAGGGTGAGTTGTAGATCAGCGGACTGAACGATGCCAGGTCGGTCAGCGCCTTTTTCACTCCTTCGCGGATTCGCTTCCGGGAGACAGCCGGATGCAGATTCACTGCTGCTTTGCCTATACCCTGCTTCACGGCAACCGTGGCTATGTGTCCAAAGAGAGACTTTGCCTGATCACAGATGGCGCTGTCACCGGAGACGAACGCGACGGGAACATGGTGATATCCGGCGATCAGAGCGTTCCATCCCAATTCAGGCAGAGATATCCCATTCACTCTCAGATCGAGTACCACACCTGCCATGGTGTGCTTCAGCGTGCCGTTCGGTGTGCCGGCCTTTGCGTGATAACCGATACAGACAGCGGCGTCAAAGGTGTCGTCCAGTCCATCCATCATGCCATAGGGCCCGGTGGACCACTCTCTCAGTAAGACGGCTTTTTCGTTCAGCATATCGGGCAGCATGTTTCTGGCTGAGGCATGTGCGTCGCGGACGGTGATGTGACTCGCACCTGCTTCCAGCGCACCCTCGACGGCGGCGTTCGCCTCCTGTGTCATGATTTTTCGGAAATACTGGTAGTCCTGATGCTTCTCTTCGGTCTCATCCCAGTGAATGACACCGGTGATGCCCTCCATATCAACAGAGATGAATATCTTCTTTTCCATTCAATACTCCTTTACAATGTCTGATCAACCATCTTTTCGGATCATTTCTCCGAAACGTCTGATGCCTTCCCCGATCTGCTCCGGCGACACCAGGCTGAAGCTGGCGCGCATACAGTTACCGCATCCGCCACTGCTGGAGAACGCACCTCCCGGAACCAGGATCACCTTCAGTTCTTCACAGTAGTTCTCCATCATTCGAACCGCATTGTGCTTTTCCGGCATCTCAAACCACATGAACATACCTTCTGTGGGGATATTATATGAGATCCCGGCGGGAAGATGTTCCTTAACAGCCGCCACCATCGCGTCCCGGTTGGTCCTGTACAACAGGCAATTTTTTTTGATGTGGTCTCGGAAACTCTCGTGTCCCACCGAGCTCAGGTACTGCATCAGGATTTCCTGAATGAAGGTGCTTGTGTGCAGATTCGATGATTGCTTGAAAAGCACAAACTGACGGATGATCTCGGGATGTCCGGACGCGAAGCCGATGCGAAGTCCGGGCGCGAATATCTTGGAAAAGCTGTCCAGCCGTATCACGCGACCCTCCTTGTCCAGCGATTGCAATGTCGGCTGGAGCGGAGAATCATCCAGCTTGATCAGCTGATATGGATCATCCTCCAGCACAAGCAGATCATAATCCGAAGCGATTCGAAGCAGATGCTTTCTGCGGCCGTCGGACAGGGCTACGCCGCCGGGATTGTGTCCATTGGGGATCACATAGATGAATTTCGGCAACGGGCCGCCCTGCATTTCAATTTTCGCAAGTATCTCTACCAGCGCCGCGGTATCCATCCCATCGGAATCCAGCGGTACCTGGATGAAATTTTGCGTGAACGATTTAAAGGCGGCAAGAGCGCCCGGGTAGGTGGGCTCGGAAACGATCACGGAATCGTCGCTGTTGAGGAAGAGATAAGACATGATGAACAACCCTTCGTGACTTCCGTTCAACACGACCAGCTGATCATCGTTCAGCGATACAGCGTCTTTATGCTGCTGCCATGACCGCAGTTCGGACTTGAGGCCGGCGTGGGCGTCCGATGGTCCGTACTGTGAGGCTGTTGTCAGATTCTTTCCCTCGATGTGTACACTCTGCCCACTCCTGAAAATGATGTCAATGGATTCGAAAGCAAATGTGTCGGGATTGGGGTATCCGCCACCCAATGAAATCATCCCTTCGATGGTCATGTATTTCAACAGCTCCCGGATTGGTGAGGGGCTCTTGTCTCTGGCGCGTTCTGCGAATCGTTCCTTGATTTCCAATATATGCGTTCCTTTCAATGATTATTTTAGGTAAACCGCTCTTTTGGCGATACGCTGTTCGTTTACCCGCAAAACAAACAAATAGGTGCCCGAACTGATGGATGCATCCGGCGTCCATGAACTTGACGTTAATTCATGGATAAAACGTCCGCGTATGTCGTAGACCTTGATGCTGTTGCCTGCGGGCGCGAGCACATTGGCTGCGCCGTTGAACGGATTCGGATAGATCTGGAATTTGAAAGTTTCGGGTACTACCGGTGCAGATGTGACGCTCGAATAACCGTACCCTTCGAGATTATACCAGCGCCTCAGTACGTTCTCCTCCCTGGAAAATAGCAGCTCGTCGAGCGTGAAGCTCACTTCGAGCCAGCCTTCATCAGGCACAAAGACGGTCATGCGTTCGTTGCTCAGGTTCAATGCGGTATTGATGGACGCTGTCGGAATGAGCGGAAGTAACTGCAAATCAGCGGGATCACCCAGAGAGAGCGAATCGTCTTTGAACAGAGGCACGCCGTATTTGTCGAGGGCAGTCACGCGATAGAGACCCTGCATGTCGGACTGAGGCACGTCCGGTGGAAATGGTCCCGTACTCCAGGATGCAAAATGCAGCTCCAGATATATTTTTTCCGATCCGGGGATCGCCGGACCTGATAGAGAAATAAAGCTCTGTTCGCCAATCTCCGGCGCCTGTACGACATGTTGTTGCGTGTCGGACACCTCGATCCACAATCCGGAGTGATCGCCGAAGCCTTTATCGCGCTTTTCGAAATTCCAAGCATTGAAACCTCCGGTCATGTTGGAGATCCTGGTGAAGCCTCTTGTTTCGAGAAACGCGGATGCCTGGGCGCCTCGCCCACCAAGACTGCAGTATACTAAAATATCGATGTCTCTCGACAATCTGTTGAATTGCGATTCCAGAACACCGCTGTTCCAGGGTATGTTTGCCGGAGTAATTGGTAATTGTCCGGCGGGTTCGGCGATATGTCCCGCCTCGTATTCATTCACCTCTCTGACGTCAAGAAGCTGCAGTGTGTCTCCAGCTGCCAGACGGGCGCGGACCTGTTCCGGCGAAATATTGGTGTAAGCATGCGCTGCCGGAGCCAGCATCATGAGACTGATCACTGTTATCAGGATAGCGCTATTTCGTTTCATGAGATACTCCTGTTTGTATATTGAAAGCATATAAAAGGTGCCATTAAATTATTATCGAGTGATTTTGCGACGTGTTAATGTGTAACCGAAGCCGAGCATGGCGGCGGCGTACTCCAGATATTTGCCGTAATCCCCGTAACTGATCACCAGATGGGTACCCAGCAGGGAGTTGAGCGCTTCCTTTGTTGATTGCACATGTAAGCGTGTTTGTGTGTGGCAGGCAGGCAGTTTGTCCTTTTGCTCTGTAAGTCCCACATGACATGCAATTTGGCGCGCGTTAATGCTGATGCGTACCGCTGAGGCAGTTTCAGCATCAGGAAGTGTCACTTCGGGTGATACGCCGCGACCGCTTTCGTGATGCCGCATCAAACGGTACGAGAGCTTGGCCCCGCACCCGCACGTCGGCGCGGTACAGTGGGCGAGATCGATGATATTGTTCTGATGGATGATCGGATTGGCAATCCAGACGAAGTCGGCGTCCAAAGATTTAAGCAGAAACAGCGTGAGAGCGGCATCGAGATCTCCTTCACACGCTCCGATCGCAGTGGCGGAATCGTTGAGCGCACTCAGAGAGAGACAACTGGTTGTGTCGATGTCTCCGATCATTGCGAAGCATGCCATCGAGAGCCCGTCGGCTTTGCGGTCGTCGAGCAGTTTTCGCATCGCCACGGTCACGCGGCAGGCTTTTACGACATCATCCTGTACGATGTTGATCAGCTGAGAATTATTTGCGAGCCAGTGTTCGGCCTCGGTGCGTCCCTCATCTTCAGACACGTTGCGATAGATGGCATAGAGCTCTTCCCGTTCAACAGGAATGACTTCCGTCCCTGCTCTGGCGGCAATGGTCTCCGGAGAACGACAGCTGTTGATCACCCATGGCTCGGTTTCGCCGATCTTGAGAATGCGCGCCTTTTTCAGACGCGAGACGGCCTGCCAGGCGGTCGCATATTCTCTGAGTTCGTCCAGCGTGCTTAGCCACTGCACCGGCTTGCCCTCCAACCGGCAATGCGCGAAAAAGTCGGTGCTTGCTGGATGGGCGTTGGCATGCATCAGCCTTCCTGAATACTCTGCTGGCAAAGCCTCGGGAAGATACGCGTTGAAAAGACCGATGTGAGCGGTGCAGGTGGTGATGCGAAGCATCCATGGTTGTATGCCCCCGCTGAGGGCGACGACAACTCTGGCCGATTTCGACGGGCCCGACTCAATGGCTTCGATATCTGCATCGCTATCGATGCAGATGACTTTCCAATGATCCTTGTGATTGAGTCCCATAGCGCTGCTGATCTCTGAAAAAAGAGCGCGGCGGGATTCATCCTCGGGCCAATAGACCGGCGAGGCAAGAAGGATCACTTCAAGAGGATAGTTCTTTTTCAGTTGTTTGATATTAGACATAGGAATTCACTCAATTAAAAAAAATATTTGATGATGAAAAAGATGCATAGTCATACCATCTTTTGGACTCTGCGATTATTCGATATTGGATTTATTGTAACCATTTCCAGCATAAATGTCAAGCGATAATACCATATCAATCAATGATTAGTGCACTTGTCAGATCCTCTCCCGCCGCGTGCTCCCCAAAATGACTGCCCCCTTTCCATTGCGGGCTGTTCGTCAGATCGTATACAACCTTCCTGAAGAGGACGTAGGCTGGTCTGCCTTCTTTACCATCATAGTTTGACAGGTCTTTGATACGGAATCCATCATTCTTTTCGCGTGAATGAGAGGCTTGCTGGCGCATCCGCTTGTTGATGATGGTGACGGCAAGCAGCGCGAGCGTGAGCATGACGCCAAAAAACAAGAGTTTTATGAAAAGCAGCATGCCGAAATGGCTTTGAAAAAAAGCGGACAGAGAGTCTATTCGATACCAGGTCAAATAGATACCCGAGTCCAGCTGAGCGGCTATACAGCCGAGCCCCAGTATCCCTCTCGCCTTTGGGGCTCTGATGACAGAGGGTACAGACTTTGCCTGTGCGGCTGGCGTACTCCTCTGTCGCAAAGCAGGGATTTTGTGCTGCGGAGACGCAAAATATTATTGTAATGATGCTCAGTGCAAACAGTCGCAATTTCATCATACCTCTCTCTTTATCAAATCAATTCAAGCTTTGTAAAATTGAGGAATTCGGTCAAACGGTAAGGTTCACAAAGAACGCCAATCAAATCCTTCTCTAAAAACCGGAAATCGGGATGGGGATTCGGGACAAGTTTATCATCCCTTAGTACAGCGACTATAGATACGCCTGTCTTGTCTCTGATCTGCGATTCGCGTATCGTTCGACCGACTAAAGTGCTTTCTCCGGAAATTGTCATCCAGTTCAAGTCTAACAAACTGCATGCACTTTCGAGTTTGGTTAGCGTATGATATGTTTTGTCGTTTTCATACAGCGGGGCATACATATCCCTGCGCACGGAGTCTGTAAATTTAAAAATCTCATTATTTGTAATATCTAAATGTAACAAGGCCTGTCGTATAAATTCGAGACCGGCTTCAAACTCCGGCTGAACGACTTCGTAGACCCCATGTTCATGCAATTCCTTGATATGTTCGATACTTGCTGCTCTTGCGACTATTCTTAGTTCCGGATTTATTTTCTTAACGTGTTCCGTGATACTTTTCGAGACGATAATGGATGGAATTGTAATAAGGAGCAAGTTTGCCTGTTTGATATTCGCTGCTTCGAGAACAATGTCGCGGCTCGCGTCACCAAAAATAATGGGGAAATCAGTCTCTTTGACTTCTTCAATTCTTCTCGAATCCAGTTCAATGATGATGAATGATAATTTTAACTGGGATAAAACTCTGGCGATATGTTGTCCAAGCTTGCCACCCCCGGCAATGACGACATGTGAAGTCAGTTTTGTTTGAGGGAAATTCATCGTCTGGAAAGATTCATGTTTGAATTTCTTTTTGTATAACGCATAAAGCGGCGTGGTTAAGCCGGACATCACCGGAGTTATCAGCATCGTGACTATGGTCGTCGTGAGAACCAGGGAATAGAGTTCTGTATCAATTGAATTCGATTGTAAACCCAATCTCGCCAGAACGAAAGAAAACTCGCCTACCTGAAAAAGTCCCAGTGCGACTGCGAGCGGTATGATATTTCGATAGCCGAAAATTCTGCTCAATGTTCCGAAAAGAATCCCTTTACCGAATACGACAAGTGTTACTAAAATTAAAATCATCTTCCAATGCGAAAGTAGGAAAGCTGGCTCTAAAAGCATGCCAACAGAAGCAAAAAAAAGCAGGCTGAAAATGTCGCGCAGCGGGATAATATCGCTCAATGCCTGGTAGCCGTAATCCGACTCGCTGATAACCATCCCGGCAATAAAGGCTCCGAATGCAAATGAAAGCCCGAAAAGATACGTTCCATAACCGACTCCCAATCCCATCGTTACTATCGATAGAAGAAAAAATTCACGGGAATTCCAACCGGCAATTTTTTTTAACAGGTATGGGATCAACCTTGTGCCGAGGAAAATCATCGCAGTAAGAAAAATAGCGGTCTTGGCGATGGCTATTCCTAATAATGACAAACCCACTCTGGGATTGTTGAGTTGGGGTAATATGATGATCATTGGCACAATAGCCAGGTCCTGAATAATTAGTATACCTATCATTACCCGGCTTGAAAGTGTACCCATCCAGCCTCGACTCATCAACGTTTTGAGCGTGACCATCGTACTGGATATCGAAATAAGTGCGCCAAGCCAAAGCGATTTGTTCCAGTCCCAGCCCCAGATATGACCAATCGCGTAACCGTAGGCAATTATCAATATGAGCTGAATTGGTGTGCCAATCATGGCGATTTTGCGAACAGGCTTTAACTCGTTAAAAGAGAATTCAAGCCCGATGGCAAATAGCAGAAGTGCAACACCGATCTCTGCCAACATTTCGATGTCATGTATGTTGGAAACTGTGACGACGCCCGTGTGTGGACCAATCAGAATACCGGCAAGGATATAACCCAGTATCAACGGCTGCTTGAACAGTCTGGCAATCAATGCCCCGATCAATGACGCAAGAACAATGATAATGATATCAGATGTTATTCCCATCTATCTTTCCATTTTTGGTAGTTTTCGATTGTTCCTGAATCTGACGGGATGACAGCAGACGGATTGAATCGCGGAATGTATCCCATGAAAGATAATATAGAAGATTTCTGGCGATAATCAAGACAAATATCGGCTTTGTAAAAAAAAAATTGTGATTTGACCGTCACCCGTCGGCACGTCGATGCGGTGGATCGGCTGGAGTCGATATTGTTTGCCGGCATAAGAATAAATGGTGTGATCAATTTTCCCGGAAATATGATTTCAGGACAAAAAATACTGTAACAACGCCGATACATATCCAGACGATATTGACGAACACAGAGGGAAAGGCCTGATAATAACCCGCGTTGAGCACCAGGAAACTGCTGCCGATGATGTTCAGGATCTGGTAGAATATGGATCGACCGGTGCATTTTTTCATGGAAACCAGAAAATAGGCCAGCAGTAACAAAACGGCTCCCACCCATCCGACAATGTCTATCATTAGTTTTGTGTTCATATTTTCCTGTTTTTCGTATCGTTATTTTACTGGTTTATTATCATACTTGCAAAATCAACTGATTTTTCAAAAATAATATGTCTGTCCATTTCCGAAGTCTATGGAGACCTGAACAGTACAGCTGATGGGATCTCCTGCCTGGGGATGTCCGGACCGCTGTAATACACGTAAAGATTTTCATAACCACCACGTCCGAAGAAACTCACCTGGATCTTGTGTGAGCCGGAAGATAGTTCCACTTCTCCGGATTTTTCAAGTGTCCTGTGCAGGCCGTCATTGTCCACGATTTGCCGGTCATCGATATACAAGCGGCTGCCATCATCCGATTTCAGGCTGAACGTGTATAATCCGGGCGTGGAAATGTGGATATACCCCTTGAATTGAAAGGCAAAGTGTTCCTGACGTCTTTTCGGTTTGTGATTGAAGGTGAGGATACGACCGCTTGTTAAAGGCGTCAGTTTACTGAAATTGGGAATCCTGCTCCATACGCCCTCGTAATAATGGTAGTCAAGTCCGGCGTTTTCAGCAACTTTTACAAACTGTCGCATTGTGCCGGGTCCTTTCCTGTCATCGAAATACGCGCACGCATGGATCGTTGTGGTATCATGGATGAAAAACGGATCGTCGTATCTGAGTGCATTTTGGGATGCTGAATCCCCGTTTGTCGTATAGTATATCCGTGCGTCGGGACGCGGACAGGCCAGTCTGATCTGCAGGGAATCGCTGAAAACATCATCCCCATCATGAAAGATATATACGCGTTTATCGGCCCCTTCGATACTTGACACCAGTTTATCGTACTTTCTATGGATCCTGTCCAGCCACCATGGTCGATTCTCCAAATTCCATAAAGTTGTGAATCGTTTTTTAAGAGAGTCGAGTTCTGCGAGAAGTGCTTCCCGTGTAGGTACCCAATCGGCGGAATTGGATGTATTCATCGATCGATAGAGTTCAGATTCGAATGTCTCCATTTCACCCAGCCATTTGATCTTGTCAATCGTAAAGATGGTCGCTTCGATGACGTCGCCATTATCTAATGCATTTTTTTTACTGTTAATCAGTGCCCGTTTCAAATCAGATGTTGTATTCAATAGATCGTCCAACTGCGATGAATGATCAACTCGAGCTGGTGAGAACTTCGCGACCGATGTCGGCGCCCAGAATACTTTTGTTGCGAAACCATCGGCAACGGTGTTATATCGCAGCGAATCAAATTGCCAGAAAAATGGTGAGATCGTTTCCGGATCGGCGCCGAAGAAAAGAGGATCAAAGGCATGTTTGAATTTGTTCAGTTTCTGATCATAATTGTCCTTTTCCCTGACAGCATTCCATGAGCATTCCGCGCCCCACAACAGCGGAAGCCAGTTATAGTTGAAAAGATTATCACCGGTATCATCCCATGTGGTTATCAGTGATCCAATGGCGCCGTGCTCGAATCCCTGTGCTGAAAATCCGGCGATGTTTTTCACCGCGCGATCGATATCCGGCCAGATGCGCACCCAGCTGCTCACCCCGGGCGAGATCATGAAATCCATGCCGGCATTCTGATATGTATCGAAATATGGGACATAGTCTTCCACAGGGTGATAGACCCATATGACGGCGATCAGATCCTGAGGCAGCTGACGCGTGATCTCCGGATAGAGCATGGGCATATCACCCCACATCAACAGCCTTTTGTCGTAAACGCTCAGCAGCGCATCGATTCGATTGATATGATACGCAAACGCGCCTCCCAGTCCAATGCTGTCCTGCATGGCTATGCCCTCCGGCGAATCGAAGGGACGGACCTCATCGCAATTGATATGAAAGAGAGAACTCTTATATGCGGGCGCGATTTCGCTGTATACCTCATTCAAAAAATCATAGGTTTGCGCTTTGGCCGGCGATAGTTCGGATCGTCTTTCACCAAGATGTGCGTATTCCGGTTTTCTGAGTATCTTGGACATATGTCCAAAAGACTGGAAATTGCCAATGATCTCGACATGATAACGTTTTGCGTATGATTCAAGCTCACGTATTTCTTCGGCATTGATGCCATCCGGTGGTGCAATACCCGGATGCTTGTGAAGCTTGAAGATGTCTTCTGTGTACAGTGTCATGCAATTCATTTTATATGAGGCGAGTGTACGGATCTCTCTTTTCAGGTAGTCCATGGTGGGTATAGGACCGCGGCTGACATCATCCTGCCAACCCCGGTAGCGGAAGTCGGGCCAGTCCATGATCTCACAGCACGGTATCCCATTTTTCGTGCCATTGGCGGCAATGATCTGCTTGAGCGTTTGAGAACCATAGAAAAGCCCTGCAGACGTGCTCGCGTCGACCTGAATTTGTTGGGGTTCAATTCTCAAGATGTAGCCATCGCTTCCTAACTTATCACCGGGCCAGGATTTATCGTTCAAACTTTTCAGCGAGAATCGAATATGATATGCGGAATCCTTTTGAGACCACGCAATATCCGGCTTCCGCTTCTCGAGCGCTTCACGAAGTATATCGAAAACAATTGACTCCTGATCCTCTTCGAAACCATTTGTCTGGCATCTCATTGTATCGGGGAAATTGAAAACGTCACCGGTTAACACCAGCGATTGGGGATTGGGAATGAGATTGAGTTGAGCCGCATCTTTTCTCTGAGAACAGCCTGCACAAATGAGTAATATGGAAACCGTAATGAATAGTTTCAATTTTCGTGGCATATACCCGCTCCGGATTGTTGATTATAATCGTTGCTGATTCATAGAATTGAGTCAACATGAAATTGATGTCATCGGGAATCTTGATAATATAAGATAATTGTGAGGATAATCAAGGGAAATATCCAAGAATCGGGAGGAGAAATTGAGATTAAATTTGAAGTTAATGTATTGCAGACTATTTTAGAGATTTTTTCGCCCGGTAGCTCATCTTCATGTACAGATCACCGCTTTCGAGTTCGTCCAGCATCTGCTCCAGCCGCTTGTCGATGGTCTCCTGGCGTTTTGCCCGCGTGATCCATCCGATGTAATCATTCTGCTGATACGCCGGCCTCGAGCGGTAAGCCTCCATCAGTCCACGTTGGTCGAGCGCTTCCGCGATGAATTCCGGCATCGGATAGCGCGGTCTTTTCAGATTTGAAAATTTATCATCATTCATGGTGTGGATCCTTTTATTCGTCCCCGTTCACTTAAATAATGAAAATTCCGGGATGCCGTCTTTGAACGTGCGTTCGTTCGGGATCGCTGGATTCGAGGGCGTGAATGCGTCAATACCGGCCATCCTTCACGCAGGCGTTGAAATACGCCTCGATGTTCTCCCGTGGCGTGCCCTCTCTGAATGAGTCGGAACTGCCGATGATGAATCCGCCACCCGGTTTGCCAATCGCCATGGCGTCCCGGACTGTTTTTTGGATCAACTCCGGAGTCCCCATCCTCACCACGTATAGCAGATCGATATATCCCTTGATCGTCACGCGGTCTCCAATGCGTTCCTTGGCCAGCTTCAGATCGAAATCGCCAACCGGCGGCGGGGTACATGTTTCCAGGATATCGACACCAGCGTCGACGATCTGTTCCATGGAATGCATCAGATGTCCGTCGTCATAATAATTGTAATACGCGTCGTATCCATGCGCCAGATCGGTGTGCGCCCTGATCTGGGGAACAAAGACTTCGGAGAAGATCTTCGGCGACCAGCCGGACGAGAGCGAGTTGAAATACCAACTGCCGAAGATGAACGTCGCGCCCCCTTCCAGCGCGACTTTCATCTGATCCAGAGAATGCTGTTGAAATATCTCCAGCAGTGTATCGAAAAAGGGGCGATCTTCGTAGTAGTCGATCATCAGATCCTGCATGTCCCGTGCGTAACCGGCGTTGTGATCCAGGGCGCTGCGGATCAGGATCATGATCACGCCTCTGTCGCCGACGAGTGATTCGTACCTGTGTAAATGATCGAAATTTGTATCGACTTTGGGGATGAGATAACGGAGTGCATCGAGATCGTCAGCGCTCTTCACCAGATATTCTGTTTTCACCGGATTGGGAAAGACGCCGTATTCGCGCCCGGCCGGCGGGATTCTCGTCACGTCTGAAAGCGAACCCGCGGGGGTATGAAATGTCCTTTCCACGATAATGTAATCCCCATCAGTGGTCTTTCTCTGCTCCACGCTGACCTCAGGCAGATCATAGACATCCGGATACTCATCCAGATAGTTCGGCGTGTTGCCGGAAATGATGTGCATCATATCCATGTGCGGAAGGTGTTTCAGATGCGTCTCCAGGCTCATATCGTTGTATTCCGAGACCAGCCAGGCCGAGATTCGCGGTGAAACAGGCACGCGGTCCGGTTCTTCATGTCTGATTGTAGCCAGGATACGTTCCCGCCCACTCATTGAATTATTGTTCATTATTCGTTATCCAGGTAGATTGTAAGCCAGATCCAGTGAATAAAAAAGATCCACCACAAAGAAGTATGAATATTCGCATTCAAACTCGATGTGATGGATCATATTAATTGTTTCTCTGATTAATGCTTATTTTGACAAAGTGACGATCTTCTTGAAGAGGTCCTTCTCTTCTTTGATCTTACTTTCATTACCATAGACACAGTACGCGTTTTGGGAGAGGATGTCAGTCACCATCTTCTCCATATCCCGTATATCCTGTGCCGAAGTCGTGAGTATGGCAGCACGGTCTTTCTGCAGATCCGACCGGGACGTCTTTTCAAAAAAGTATCGCGCGGCAGCATCGCCTTTCTGAGATGGCGTCAGGGGACGGTCAAGCTGCGCGATTGTGCCGATGATGTACCGCGTCATATCCCGCTCATCCGCATCGAAGCTATTCAGGTATTCCGGTGTGTTGTCGTAATTATCCAGCGTCTCCTTGAGATTTGGATCCCGGTACGAGGCGAAGTAGACCTGACCGGAATTCGAGAAGCTGCTGAAACCGCCGTACGCGCCACCAATGACGCGGATCTGATTCTGCAGCCAATCGCTGGACAACACCTTGTTGAGCACCCTCATTTTGCCGTTCCACTCATAGCCCAGCTTTTTGAAATCATACCCCTTGAGCACATACTGTACCTTGGATGCGGACAACATGCCCTCATTGGCCGGTTTGGGATCAAATGACCAGTCGACGAAACGTACCTCATTGTCTGGGAGCGATTTCGTCAAATGCTTCAATCCTTTTGAAAATGCCGGGAACTGCTTCTTTTCGCTGGTGCATGCAGCAATCAGATTGTCCTTGTTGAACAGCAGCGTGGCTGCTTTACTCAAATTGGCGATGACCTCATCAGCCTTTCCATCGAATTCATCAACCAGCCCGGTGACGAACCAGTAATAGTCTATGCCTCCGACCTTTTCGTTGAACGCTCCATTCTTGCTGAAGTAGGATAGAAGCCGTGTTCGGGTATAGCCAAAGCCGTTCTGCTTCACCTGTGAATCCAGCCGCGATTGATGACGTGTCAGAACGTCCTTCAGGCGATCCCTGTCACTGTACTTCGTGTTGTTCAGGA
The DNA here is from genome assembly GCA_036351795.1 of Candidatus Zhuqueibacterota bacterium. Taxonomy (GTDB): domain Bacteria; phylum Zhuqueibacterota; class Zhuqueibacteria; order Thermofontimicrobiales; family Thiofontviventaceae; genus JAZBPW01. Next base: position 31,207 of record JAZBPW010000081.1, read on the forward strand.
TCTCTTCTATCAGTTCGAACATCTTGTCGACTTTGTTCGTCATGGATTTCGATGAGACGACGAATTTCGGTATCATGTTGTCGTCGTTCCGGTTTTCCAGATATGTCCTGAGATTCGTATTGAATCCTCCGGTATGGATGTTCAGTTCATTGTCAAGATCACCGAAATCGTACTGTTCCGTATTGAGACTTCCCAGGACTTCGGAGAGCAGTGCACCATATGGTATGAGTGCATCAGGAAGAACTCTGGCATCGAAATACAGATCGACGTAGACCACATTGTTGGTGAATGTCTCATGGTGAAGCGTTGGGGTGCCGTCAGTCTCGGATTCCGCGACTTCGTACCACTGGACCTCAGGATTGATGTCGCTCAATGATAAAAGCGGAATTGTTTCCAGGGCTTCCGGCGAATCTTCACGCTTTTGGTATTCGATCAGTTCGCTGGTCTCTTTGGCAATCGCCTCGAGCGCTTCCTGAGACAGTGACGCCTTGTGTTGGGCCAGTTCCTCTACCGTGAGCTTGTTGACTTCAGCCTCAAGGCCCGGTTTGGGCGACAGCGTCAGGAGCAGGGCGTGCGTATTATCAATGAGGTGTTTCTGAATCACCTTCTCGAGATAGTCGTTTTTCATTGACTGCTTGACAACGGCCAATGGTTTTTCGTACTCCAGACTGAGAAATGGATCATCGGCGAAAAACCATCCCGAAATGGCCTGGAAGTTGTAAGTCAGCCCTTTCTGTGCGTCATCTCCTTCGCGAAGACGGAATTCCAGGCGATTGATGGTTCCCTCGAGAGCTTTCTTATCCAATCCGTTCTTCACAGTCTTCTTCAGAGTCTGCGTCACAATATTGAGAAATTTATCACTGTCTTCGGGATTTGCATTTTGCACGGTGATGTTGAGATAGCTCTGTTTATTTTCATCGACATAAGCATTGACCTCCTTGCCGATGCCAGCCTCCTGCAGGGCGAGCCTGACCGGTCCGGATTCCTGATTGACCAGTACATCAGTCAATATATCGAACGCCATGTACGTCGCCCTGTCCGTGCTCAGGCCGGTGACCCAATTCAGTGAAAGATATGTCTGGTCTTCTGTGCTGCTCTCCTCCGGAACGGCATAGAATGCCTCGACCTTTTTCAGTTCTTTGAATGGTTTTTGCACAGGGAAAGAGATACCTGACTCCTGTTTTTCATACCTGGAAAGATACTCTTTGTCGATGAATGCGAGTTCCTTTTCAAGATCGGCATTCCCGTAGAGGAGGATATAGCTGTTGTCCGGGTGATAGTACCGGCGATGGTAGTTCAGAAAATCGTCGTGCGTGAGCGTCGGTATTGCCGGTGGATAGCCTCCGGACGAGAAGCCGAAGGGATTGTCCGGAAACAGATTTTTATCCACATGATAACCCAGCACGCGCCTTGGGTTTGAAAACGCGCCCTTCATCTCGTTGTACACTACGCCTTTGTATTCGAGGGCGCTGTCCACATGCATGAGCTCATAGTGCCAGCCTTCCTGTTTCAGAATTCGTGGATCGTCATAGATGAGGGGGTTGAAAACCGCATCCAGGTAGACGTGCATCAGGTTGAAATAATCCTTGTCGTTCATGCTCGCCACGGGGTAGATCGTGATATAGCTGCCGGTCATGGCGTTGAGAAACGTGTTCAGAGATCCCTTGTAGAGCACTTCGAACGGGCTCTTTACCGGGAAATTCTTTGATCCGTTCAGAACGGAATGTTCCATGATATGCGGTGTGCCGCAGTCTGATTCAGGCACGGTCTTGAAGGCGATGCTGAAAGTCTTGTTTGGATCGTCTGAGGCGATCTTCAACAGACGGGCTCCGGATTTCATATGTTCAAAGAGGTAGCATTCCGCGTTGACCTCTTTGACGAACCGTTTTTCAATCAGCCTGAAACCATGCTTGTTCTGACCCTTTTTCAATGCCGCGGTCACTGTGCTGCCCGCAGCCGATGCAACAAGCAAAAGGAGGGGCAGGAAGACGAATAACTTTTTCATTCAAAAACTCCTGTGTTGTGTAAATAAGTATGAATAGTAGTACGCAGGAGATTGATAAAAGTTTATATGTCGTTGTAAATTCGTTGGAATACATCATCTGTACCTGTGCACCGCCTTGACGAGTGCTTCCACATTTTTGAAGGGAGCGTCATTCTCTATTTCGATGTAAAAAACCGCGCCGCCGCCGATGTCGTGATATCGCTTCGCGTAGTTTCTGATCGCGCTATCGATCTCGTCCGGAGTGCCTCGCGGAATGAGCTGCTGCCGGTCGGGATGAATGTAGATGAGCAGTTTGTTCTTGACGCAGAGATCGAGAAAATCTTCCCGGTTCTCCATCTGTCCGATCTGCGGCCAGAGACCATTGATGCCGAGGTCCAGAAGGTCGTCCAGCACATGTCCGAGGTAGCCGCACGAATGAAAGAAGATCCGCTTGCCGGCGGACTTCACAGGCTTCATCAGTGTTGCATAACGTGGTTTGTAGATTTCTCTGAACAGCTCCGGCGAAATGATTGTCGAGCTTTGTGTGCCCCAGTCGTCGCCGAATACGATGACATCCACATCCGCCTCGATGAGCCGTTCGATCATTGATGACCAGTATTCGACCATTCGGTCGAGGAACGCGAGCAGATCTGCGTCTCTGGTATAGAGTCCGATGAGGACATCATCCATGGGCCGGAGCGAGCATAGCTTTTCGAACAAAGAGATCCAACCCTCAAACACCAGAAAATCGTTCCGCTGCTTCAGTATATCTTCTGAGTTGATCAGATGTTCGAATGGTGGAAATTCATAATCTTGAGCCTGCTTCCAATTTTTGAACGGATATTCAATGGGGTGTCCATGCACTCCGAAAATATTGTGCTTCCACACAGTTCCCCACTCATCCTTTTTGATCTCCCGATAAGATCCGTCGGGTTTCACTGCGCCTTCAGATGGCACAGGGATGCCGTCGAAAGTAATAGGATTGTCCGGTGGATATGCTCTGAACAGGTCGAGCAGTTTCACCCCATGCGTATGCAGCCCTGCTGGTGAGGGGTGGTATACCACAGGAATTTTATCGGGATGCTCGAAATTAAAAGCGGCGATCATGCGCTGTCTGTGTGTCATAGTATCGATCTGTTTGTTAAATGTGTTTTTGAAAATTAAAGATTCTGAGAATCAAATGCAAGCGAATAGTCAGACATAATCCTCCGGAGTTGTGCCATTACCAAAATCCTATATCCAATGGACGGCCTTTCAACCAGAATTTTCTTGTTTTTAAATTATCAATGCTGTAAATTGTTATACAGATTTATAAAGGTGATTTGTTTTAAATGCTCAGAACATCCACGACTTTTTTGATTTCCATTTTCCTGCTATTTTCATGCAATAACTCCGGGCAGGAAAAAACGTCCGGATTTGATCGAAAAAATACACTCTATGTGAATCTGGGGATGTATAATCCTGAAAATAAACTTCCCATGGGGGAGCCGTTGAAGATGAGCAGGATTATAGCAGAAGAGTATATGAAACTCCATCCCGATGTGAATATTAAATTCACGCAGCATGTCAATATGGGCACTTCGCAGGAGGGCGAATGGCTGAAAACGCAGTTGGTAGGAGGTATTGCCCCTGATATTATGGCCCAGAATGCAGAAGTCGCCTGGGCCGATGTGTCGAAGAACTGGTACATTCCTCTCGATGAATTTCTGGAGAGGCCGAATCCATACATCGAAGGGAACAAACGATGGATGGATTCATTCATCAATCAGGCGCTTGTGAATGCCAAACGCGCCCCTGATGGCAAGCTCTACTGCATTTCCATCGATATTGTGGAAACGGCCATCTACTATAACAAGACCATGTTTGAGCGGCTCGGCCTGGATATTCCGGAGAACTGGCACGAATTCATTCAACTTCAACAGACACTGCTCGATAACGACATCACTCCCATGCCATCCGCGCAAAATCTCGTTTCGGATTGGGGACAGGATATCATCTTCGATATGCTCTATTATGATATTGTCGACAGGCTGGACGTCGAGCCTTCCAGGGACAATCAGAAAGCCTATATGACGCATTATCTGACGCCCAAAGAGGTTGCCTTTCTTTTCGGCAAGGGATTTTTTACGCGCAGGGATTCACGATGGGTCGAGATGCACCGTATCTTAAAGGAATGGCGCTATTACTGGGCCAGAGAGCTCAAGAACACGGATACCGCCCGCTTATTTCTCACGCAACGGGCTGCGATGTCATGGGATGGAAGCTGGTTTTCACGTCGTCTCATTTACGACCCCTATCTCGAATTCGAGTGGAGTATTTTCTACCTGCCGAAAATCACACAGCTCACATCAAAGTACGGCTCCGGTGCCGATGCATCGGTGATCGGCGGTTCGGCCGTTCAGCTACATGTGACGAACTCGGCATTGATTTACGAGCATCTGGACGAGGTGATTGATTTTCTCATGTTCTATTCAGCACCTCAAAACCTGGAAAGAGTGCTCAATGAGACTATGATGTTCCTGCCCAATGTGAAGGGCATTAAAATTCCTGACGAGCTGGCGCCGATCGGCGATATTTTCAAGCGGCGCTATTGTACAATAAAATGGTTGGAGAGCTTAAGTTCGAAATACAAGAGTTACTGGCGAAGAACACTGGATCTTTTTCTCAATGATGGACTGACCATTGACGAATACCTTGAGAAACTGGAGATGAATTTCGAGCAATTTATTAATGAAGAAACTGAAAGACAGAATTGGGATTTCACCGAATATGAGAAGCGATGGCAGCATAGCCCGGCGCCGCTGGAGTAAACTCTTCCCGCTGTACGCCTTTCTGGGTCCGACATTCATCCTGTTGTTGATCTTCAACTATTATCCGGCGATTCTCGCTCTTTTCCGGTCTTTCTTCGAATGGGATATCGGAAAGGAAGCCCGGTTTATCGGTCTGGCGAATTTTATCGAACTGGTCCGTGACCCGATTTTTCTCAAAAGCCTGGTCAATATCGGCAAACTCATGATCTTCATCGTGGGCGTCAATCTGACGATTCCTCTGATCGTGGCAGAACTGATTTACATGATAAAATCCGAAAAGTGGAATTATCTGATGCGCGTGCTGTTCGTCATTCCCATGCTGGTGCCGCCCATTGTCATATGGGTGCTTTGGAAGTTCATCTATTCGGACGCGGGATTTATCACGATAATTCTGGAATCCATGGGCAAGGATGCATGGATCTACGGCTGGCTCAGCCACCCGAAAACTGCGTTGCTATCCGTTGCCTTTGTCGGATTTCCATTTGCTTACGGTTTTAATATATTGATATACTACACCGGTCTGGCAAATATCCCCGGAAGTTTACTGGAATCGGCACAACTGGACGGCGTTTCCCCGTTTCAGATGTTCTATAAAATCCATCTGCCGATGATACTTTCTCAGGTGCGGCTTCTCCTGGTTGTGACGACAATTTCAGTGCTCCAGGGATTCGAATCGGTCTATGTATTGACAGGAGATGGTGGTCCAGGTTACGAGACCATGCTGCCCGGACTTTACATGTTTTTCAACGGCTTTACGTATAACAGGATGGGCTATGCCTGTACCATCGGCGTTGTGCTCTTCCTGATAATGCTGTTTTTTACATATCTAAACAACAAATACATTCGTCCGGTGCAGGAGTTTGAGTCATGATAGATCCCTTACAGCCCTTTCGTCTGTCTGCGTGGAGACTGATCGCTTATTCGGCGCTCGCCCTGTTTATCGCACTGACGTTCTTTCCGTTCATTTTCATGATCATGACATCGCTCAAGTCGATATTTCAGTTCTATCATAATTTCTGGACACCGACCTGGCCGTTGCACTTTCAAAATTATGTGGAAGTCTTCCCTGTCATCGCGCGGTATATCATAAACAGTATTTTCGTTACATTTATTTCTGTACTTGGAATCGTCTTCCTCGGCGCCTTATCAGGGTTTATCTTTGCGAGATTCTCTTTTCCAGGTAAAAAAGTTTTGTTCTACGCCGTCATTATGCTGATGATGGTGCCCTGGATATTGACACTCATTCCTTCTTTCATCGTGGTGAAACGGTTGAATCTGCTGAACACATACTGGGTGATGATCCTGCCCTATATCTCGGGCGGTCAGGTGCTGGCGATTTACATTTTTCATTCTTTTTTCAAGACACTGCCCGAAGAGCTGTTCGAGTCGGCGAGAATGGACGGGGCCGGATATTTTCAGCAGTTCTGGTATATCGGAGCAGCGATGAGCAGACCGGTGATCGGTCTGGTAGCGATCATCAGCTCTCTCGCAGTATGGAATAACTTCATCTGGCCGTTAGTTACCACAACGGATGACAGAATTTCCGTTCTCACTGTCGGCGTGATGCGATTCAGTACATCCTACTCCTTCGGTTCCATCAAGCACGGCGAGCTTTTCGCCGGATATACAATTGCATCGATCCCGCTGCTTATCATTTTTCTTCTTGCGACGAAACAGTTCATGCGAGGCATCACGTCCGGCGCGTTGAAAGGATGATTGTCGGTTACATATCCAGTTTTTCGAGCTCGCGCATGCAGAGATAGAGTCCGCGCGGCACGTGAAAACAGCCCTTCCACTTTCCGCCTTTTATAGGCAGCAGCACCTCTCCTCTGCGATTGAGGTAGCCATACCATTCGCCGTACTTCGGGTCAGGAAAATGATCCCAGGAGTAATCATGAACCTTGCGGTACCATTCGATGCATCGTTCATCTCCTGTCAGCCGGTATCCTTTGAGAAGTGAGATCAGCGTCTCCAGATGCACCCACCAGAGTTTCTGATCCCAGTCCAGCTGTTCGGGTGGTTTGCCATCGATGTCGAGAAAATAGAATATGCCGTCGTACTTTTCATCCCAGCCGAATTCGAGCGTGCGCAGCACAATATCGACGCTTTGCTGGATGAGATCTTTGTCTTTGCGCCGCTCGGCGATATCCATGAAGAACCACATGGCCTCGATACCATGACCGGGAATGGTCACCCTGCCGGCAAAGGAGTCGACCGGAGTCCCGTCGGGCGCTGCCGCTTCGCGCAGGATGCCCTTTTCCTTATCGAGGCAGAACGAAAAGACATCTCTGATACACATGTCGATGGTCGATACCTGAAGTGATTTCTCCAGTTGCCACTCCATTTCCATGGTCACGTTGGCGAGGATCATCGGTATGGCCAGTGAAATCATCGGGCGGCTGCCGGGCACCTCTTTGGTATAAATTCCCCGTGGGTTCTCCTTGCGACGCAGGATGTTGTGATATGTCTGTTCGGCAATACTTTTTGCATCAGCATCACCCGTAGTCAGCGCGTATTGGCTGAACGCCATGGCTGCGAAACAGTCGGAAAAGATATTGTACGGCTGGATCAGCGGAACACCATTCGCGCTCAGTGCAAAATACCAGTTTCCCTCCCCGTCCATTCCATACTTCCGGAGAAAGTTGATACCGTGCGTCGCCGTATCGAGCCATTCCGGTCGCTTTTCATACTTGTTGTACAAAGAAGCGTACATCCAGGCCTGCCGTGCCTGCAGCCAGATGAATTTATCGGTATCGAATACCTCTCCGTCCCTGTTCAGACAGGTGAAGTATCCGCCGCATTTTTGATCGATAGAGTATTTGTCCCAGAATGGAAGTACATCTTCGAGTAGTGCTTTTCGATACAACTGACTCTCCATATAGCTTTTCCTCCTTAAATTGTGTTCGCTCTTTTCTGTAAAATTGACTTCTGTTTCTCTCTGCCCCGGGTTTTTCTTTCAACGAAAATATTTTCTCCGGTAAATGGATCGCGTCCGGTATAATACATCAGCGTCGAATAAGTGGATGGCGCCGGCGTGAAGATCTGCACCTGTTCGGGCAGTAGTTTTAGTTCTTTCATGGCAAAGGTACGCAAGGCTCGCATGTCCGATTCTGTGCAGCCGGGGTGCGCGGCGATCAGGTAGTATGTGAGAAACTGATTCTTTTCCGCTGATTTTGTCAGTTTGAAAAACTTCTCCCTGAATGCCAGCAGAGATGCGGGGTCCGGTTTCCCCATCAATTCAAGGACACGGCAGACGGAGTGTTCCGGCGCCAGTTTCATCTGGCCGGAGACGTGATGCCGGACCACATCGCGAAAATATTGTTCACCATGACGCCTGTCTTCCAGAACCATATCGTGTCGTATGCCGGAAGAGACCACGACTTTTTTTACTCCCTTGATGTTTCGCAGTGTCCTGAGCAGAGATATCTGCGGCTTGTGATCGATGGGCAGACCGGAGCATATCTTCGGAAAGAGGCATCTTTTGTCCGGGCAGCATCCTCTCTTCGTCTTGATATTGCATTCGAAACCGTACATGTTTGCTGTCGGACCACCGACGTCATGAATCGTGCCTTTGAATTTGGGATGTTTCACCATTTTCATCGCTTCATTGACAATGGATGCCTCACTCCGCCACCTGACGGTACGCCCCTCGTGTACGGCAATCGCGCAGAAGTTGCATTCCCCGTAGCAGCCCCGGTGTGTGGCAATGGAGAACCGGATCGTATCCAGCGCGCGGACGTCACCCTGTTTCCGGTAGTGAGGATGCAATTCCAGCTCGAAATCGAGACCGTATACATCATCGAGTTCAGGACCGGTGAGATAGGCGGCAGGCGGATTCTGGACGAGATATCGCGTGTCCTGCTTCTGGGCGAGTGGACGCGCGCTCACCGGATCGTTGTTCCTGTAAAATGTGTGAAACATGGCAGTGAATGCCTCTTTGTTTGCAGCAACGTCCTTGTAGGCAGGAAGTTCGAGGCAGTCGCCGGGAACATCTTCCGAGATGTAACATAGACCGCGGACCGATCGGGGGTCTGTGTTGTTACTTAGATGTTGCGCTAACTCTGCCACCGATCGCTCGGACATGCCGTACAGAAGATAGTTTGCCTTTGCATCGAAGATGATTGAGCGACGTATCCTGTCCGTCCAGAAATCGTAATGCGCAATCCGGCGAAGACTGGCTTCGATACCGCCCAGCACGATGGGACGTGTGCGCTTGAAGTGGCGTCTGATGAGATTGGAATAGACGATGCAGGCTCTGTCCGGTCTGCGGTTATTAAGGCCGCCCGGAGTGTAGTCGTCGCGTATCCTGCGTTTTCCGGATGCCGTCCTGTTGGCGATCAACGAATCAACCGAGCCTGCCGTGACGCCCCAGAACAGGGCGGGTTCTCCCAGCCGGCTGATATCCTCGCCGGATGATATGTCGGGTTGGGCGACGATGCCCACGCGAAATCCGGCGTTGTGGAGTACCTTCCCGATGACCGCCGCTCCGATCTGGGGAGAATCGATGTAACTGTCTCCGCTGACGAGGATCACATCCAGTTGATCCCAGCCCAGTGCTTTCATCTCTTGACATGTGGTGGGCAGGAACATGGCTAAATCCTCTGCAACTTTCCGGCAGCGGATCTGCCTGCGAGCCAGCCGGTTGAGAATGCTGCCTGCAAATTATATCCTCCAGTGTCCGCCTGAATATCCATTAATTCACCGGCGAAATAGAGCCCTTTGACCAGTCGTGATTCCATGGTGCGGGGATCGACCTCTCTTGTATCGACGCCGCCTGCGGTGATCAGCGCCTCAGAATATGGCCTGTGTCCGGTCACCTGAATCCGGAAATCTTTCAGCCAGTCGCGCAATCGTTTCCGTTCCTTTGCCGTGATGCTGTTCGGCGCTTTACCGGCATCGATTTCAGTCATTCGAATGCACGCGGGGATCAGTTGCCGCGGGAGGAGTCCGCGTAAAACAACGTCGAGTGGCTCTCTGTTTTTATGCGCGAAATCACGAAGCAGCCGAGCGTCGAGTTTTTTCTCATCCAAAGCGGGTTTAAGGTCGATGGATAATTCCAGATTTTCATTGTCGCGAAGCCCGTCCACGGCGAGCCCGCTGAGCGACAGGATCACGGGGCCGGTGACGCCGTTGTCGGTAAATCCCATTTCTCCGAAAGCCATGGATCTCTTTTTATCATTGATCAATAATGTCACTTTTATATTACGAAGATTGAGTCCGGATGCCTCCTGATGCAAAACTGCATCGGTCTCCAGCGGGACGAGCGCGGGGCGGACCGGGACGATTGTATGGCCGGCGGACGCCGCCAGTGTGTATCCGTCGCCTGTGGAGCCAGTGGCTGGATAGGATTTGCCGCCTGTGGCAAGGATAACCGCGGAGCAGAAATACTTCTGTTCCGACGTCTCGATACCTTTGATAGCACCGTCTCTGATCATCAGTTTGCGCGCGGGCGAGGAGTATGTGATGGATACACCACTCTCTTTCACCCATCCGACGAGCGTCGCAACCACATCGGGCGCTTTTCCGGAGGCAGGGAATACCCTGCCGCCGCGCTCGGTGATGAGATCGAGCCCCAGTTCCCCGAAGAACGCAATAAGATCCTGTACGAAAAACCGGGCGAAACTCTGACGGAGGAAACGACCGCTCACGCCGAAATGCCCGATAAAATCATTTGCCTCGGCAATATTGGTGATGTTGCACCGCCCCTTTCCGGTGATTCGCAGCTTGCGGCCGGGATGCGGCATCTTCTCCAGAAGCAGCGTTTCCGAACCGGAATTTGCGGACTGCCCGGCGGCCATCAGACCTGCGGCGCCGGCGCCAACGACAATGACTTTATTCCTGTGTTGAACCAATATTTCTTAACTCAATTTGATTTACAGAATGTTATGGTCAAATATAGAACATGGTAGCCGGGAAACCAAGGATTTATTGATCAGCCCGGAGAAAATGTTTGCACATCAAGTGTCTCTTTCTAAGATTTTAGATGTTTGAGAAAGCGATACAGAAAAATAGAACTGATGACGGCCATTACCAGAAATATCGCGGCAATCGACATGTCTTCAGCGATGCCCTGCATTTTAACCACGATCACCATGCCGGCGAGGGCTATGGTGAGCAGGATTATGAACACCAGGAATATGGGTGTCAGAATATATCCCATACTCTGTTTCTTCAACAACAACAATGCTGAGATGATGAGCCCGGGAAGCGCGAATGCCATGTCGATCACATGGACGGGGTTCACCAGCAGCTTGTAATCGCTGACTGATTTCGGCGTTGTGTTGGTGATGATCGCCGGGACCACATCCTTCAGCCAGAGCAGGTAAAAAAGTCCGGCGACGACGATCATATAGATTCCGATGGGCCGGTGGGGAATCTTGTCTTCAAACCACGCTCCGGCATCCATGCTGCTCAGTTTTATCATGACGAGAATGAGGGCGTACAACGACAATCCGAGCGTCGCGCAGTAGATCAGGAACATCCTGTTGAAATTGACGCCAAAACCGTAAATGACGAAGGAGTACATGATATAGAACAGTGTGCCGCTGAAAATGAGCCACGCGATTTTGCTGTTTCTGTGAACGAATACAAGGGATATGATCAGAATCGGCAGGGCGAAAAACAGGTTTACGATATCCTGTCCAATCCCCTGTGCAGCCATGGAAGCCGTTTCGCGTTCATAAGTGCCTGGTACGAAGATGCCGAAGAAAGAGGCAATGCCGAGAGTAATAACCAGAAGAATGGATAAGGTTGTGATGGTCTTAAATTGTTCATTTTTCATGTGATTTAGCTCCCTGCGCTTGTTGTTAAAAATGCATTGCTTGGTCAAATCGAAAGTCAATAGAAGCTAGTCCGGTGTGAGGATGACGCCCCACTCGGCGACATGAAATCCTGTCCTCGAATAATTAGGTATGACAGGTTCCATGGGTTTAGCCATATCTCCAGCGGATTGGATAATAAGATAGAAAAGGCGCAAGATGTGATCCGGGCGAATCGAAAAATCCAGTTTGATGACGGGTGAAATATCCTCGTTGAACTGCGGATATATGATATATTCGGCTTGATGATCCAGAAGTGGTGTCCAGAATTCGATGAAATCAGCGATCTCGTTTTCGCGAAAACCGTTGCGGCGCATGTTCTCCCTGAAAAAATCGTCAAGACCGGATCCGCTAATTCTCCACCCGGACAGTCTCTGGAACGCGTCCGGAACATCGCATTCGTAATAAAGATAATGATGCTCGCCGTCAATCAGACCGGAAGAATCGACAGTGAATACCCAGCCATCGTTGTAAAGCGGCTCAGATTCGATGACAGCCCCGCCTTTCGGGAAAATCAGCTTCAGTTCCAATTGTGTCCGATGGGTTGGATAGATATAGACATTTGGCTTTCTGACGATCACGTGAGAGGTTGAGTCCGCGGTATTGGGACTCACGGGGCTCGTATCGCTGCAGCAACCTGTGATGTATAAGAAGAATAAGGGAACGAAAGTATAAAGAATTTTATTCATATGATCCTTTTGTGCAGCCCGGGATTCTCTGTATTCAGCAGCTACCTTGTGGTTTGATACTGAATCGAGACATCCCCCTGGAGAAGCCATTGAATGATATCGTCTCGATCGAACGGGTCTGTCTTCATCATCTTACCTTTTTTTGATGGTCCTTATCCGCTGTGGAATCAAGGTCACATTGGTAAATTTCTAAAATTTAGAAATCAAATGCAATAGAAATTTGGTGATAAATTGTGCTGATATCATTTTCTGATCATATCTGATGAATCCGTTTGCGAAGGCAAAATACACTTCAATGATAAGAAAACGATACAGGACACCGCAACGCCGAATACGGATGGCTGGATCGTCTCCTTGAAATCCGTCGTCATGTAACCCAGTGTTGCGATAATCGAGATCACCATGGTCAGAAAGATGATGGTGTTCAGGGTCTTTGATTTATGTTTGGAGAAGACGCCTAAAATGACGGGTAGAATGATTCCCGGCGCCCACAGGTTATATGTCAATAGCAGAAGATCGATAACATTCGGCAGTAGCAAAGCCAGTAATATGCCGGAGATACCAAGCGCCACGGAGCTGATCCGAGCGATGCGAAGTCCACGCTTTGTATCTGAAATATCATTTTTTACAACATACTCTTCGTAAAGATCCTTGACGAAAATGGCAGTGGATGAATTCAGAATGGAATCTGCGGACGACATCACCGCGCTCATCAGGGCGGCAATGATCAGACCGCCGACATAGGCATTGTTCAGTTTGAGGATGGTTTTCGGAAGCGCCATCTCGGAATCAATATTCGGGAAATGGATACGGGCGTACAGCGCGATGAAGAAAAGAATGACCGGAAATGTGACCGCCAGAAAAACGCCGGCGCCGACGATCCCCTGTTTCGTCTCCCTGACGTTCTTCGCGACGCAATACCGGGTGGCGTAGCCCGGCGCGAATGTCTCGCCCAGGAGGAACGCGATGAACGTGGTGATCAGAAATAGCCACCCTTTACCGCCCTCAAGCTGAAAGAATTCAGATGGTACCACCGTAGATATGTGTCCTGTCTGGGACATCAGATCCGGGACGCACAGCATCAACGTGAATGCGAAGCCGATGATCAGAATGATGAACTGATACACATCCGTATGGATGACCGCAAGCAATCCACCGGCAGTGCTGTACAGGATGACGATCCCCCCGCCGATGATGGCAGCCCAGGTGTAGGACAGCTGCGGGATCATGGTCGTTATGATCTTGCCGAATGCCACCATCTGCGCGCCAAGTACACCGATGGAGAAGAGGAGCGAAAGTATAAAGGCCACGAAACGACTTTTTGGTCCGAAGCGGTGCCCGAAATATCCGGCGACTGTGTAGAGTTCCGCCTCTCGAAAATGCGGGGCGACGAACAGACCGGAGAATATGAAATGTACGTACCATCCAGCGGAGACCGCCAGCATAAGTACCCCCCATTCGTATGTCCTGCCGATGGCGCCAATTGACGCGCCGCCGCCAACGACGGTGGCACCCATGGTGCAGAGAAGGAAAAACCAGCCTATATTCCTGCCCGCCACGAGGAAATCATCGCTGTTGTTGATCTCTCTGGATCGACGCAATCCCTTGGTAACGATAAAGATAAAATAAGCGATGATAATGACGTACTGAATCCAGGGATTTTTCATTTTACAACCTTCCACCGTTTGAAAATATTACTGAGATGACCCCCAAAATCTAGAATCGCCATTTGTGCGGGTTCAGCCCTGATCATATCCAGATTTTGTGTTTTAACGTGGTATGATTTTTTCGCACCCCAGTGTGTGTCTATAAATTCCTGGATATGATTGTAACTGTACCAATGTGATTTGTAGCTGGAATAAGTATTGATATCACCGGTTTCGATCGTTTGCCTGGTCATTGCAGGATCTCGTTTCAGCATATGTCCTCTTTTTATCAGTCTGTTATTCTTGTCGTAGACATCTACATGAAGCGTATCGTCAGCGCTGTGTGCGAGTTTATACTGCATCGGTATCTGGAGGAAGTCATGGGATGCATAGGTGTCTGGTGCGAGCCAAATCGGCTGCCCGGATACATCCATGGTCGATTCATACTGGCCCAGTGCATACGCCTCGATGTATTCCTGCTGATAACAGGAGACGATGGCGATGCCCTGCGCCGCTTCCACGGCATTGCGCATCGATTTGAATAGAGCGTTGGCGCCGTCGAAACCCTGCATGACGCCGATGGAGTTCACCAGACAGATGGCGATGGGAAGAATGTCGTCCGGTTGTGCTTCCAATTCAAAGGCGGATCCCTGATCAAAGGTTAATGCGATGGCATGGTCATCATTCAAACCGGCGATTTGTAATTTATCCTTCGCCAGGTCGATCATTCTCTGTGAGAAATCGATGCCCCATACTTCGGAGAGACCTTTGGCAATGAGCGGATCGTAGGCGAGTTTATGTGAATTTTTTTTAAGGTCGACAAGCGGATGTGATGTATCGAGGTTCAAAACGTTCTGAGTTTTCGCACCGTATCGCAGATGCAGTCGACCGGATCCACATCCGAGATCCATCAATTTGATTTTACGGTTCTGAGTCAATGCCAGATGTCGAAGCAAGCGATCCAGCAGGTCCTCTTCAAATTCTTCAAATGCCAGTATATCCGGATGTCCACCGACAATTTGACGTTCATATGTGTCTGCGCATTCATCCCATGTTCGCATATCTGATTCATATTTCGCTTTCAATGTATCCATGGACTACTGAACTCCTTTCAGAAAACGCATTTCAATGTAATCATCTTTGAAACCGATTTTCTTGTATAGTTTAATTGCTGGATTTGTCTTTTCCACATGTAATTTCAGATCGCCATCCGTGCATTCTATAGCCTCCAATATCAAGCGACTACCGACTCCATTGGCTCGATATTCTTGGTGAACGCAGACATAGACGATTAAATTCTCCGGAATGATGCCGACCCTGTCGATTTGAACGCAGACGAGAACACCGAGTATCTTTTTGTCTGAGGTCGCGACAATGATAAATCCTTTTCCGGAAGGATGGGTGGATAAGGCGTAGTCGACAGCCGTAGAAATGACATTCTTCGGATCATCGTACGGTATCAGGTGTGTCTGGAGAAATTGGACGATATCGTACACATTAATCCATTCCGGTAATTCATTTTCTGTTTGAAAATAGCGGATATGGATATTTTCCGTCTTATCCTGTTCAAGCACGATCTCCGATGTGACTTTGGGTTCGTTTGTTAGATAATTTCTGGGAATGCTCTTGCCAAAGCGCATCATTAACTCCGCTGCAATTGTACCGGATTTATGAGCCAGGTCATTGATGTCGATCTTTTTTTTGCCCTGCCGCCCAATGATGAAGACCTCATCTCCGATCCTGACATTTTCGATTTTAGTGATATCGACCGTCGATGAATTCATGGATATCGCGCCGATGAATGGTGCCTTCTGTCCGTGAATGAGCACGTGACCACCATCCAGCAGTTTGCGATCCAGTCCGTGGTTGTATCCGAGAGGTATGGTTCCGATTGTCAGCTCGCACTCTGTTCTCCCCTTCGAACGGTAGCCGATTTTACTACCCGCGGATAATTCTCTGATCTGGACAATTTCGGTCTTTAAACTCATGGCCGGTTTCAATTGAACCAATTTTTCGTCTGTTTTGAATTGTTCGGGTGGCAGAACGCCATAAACCAGTATGCCCAGGCGAACGCCGTCTGCTACGGTTTGCGGGTGTGCTAAAAACGTTGTGCTGTTGGCAAAATGCAGATATTCAGGCGCGACCTACTCCGATTTGAGCTTTTCGTATATGCCCGTTAAGCGCTTGAATGATCCAGGTGCACTATCCGTATCGCGGGGTTGACCGAACAATCCTTCGAGCACGAGATGTGGTTTGGACGCGGCTTCCCTGGCGATTTTGACCAATTTCGATGGAGCAATCCCAAGGCGGTTCAATCCGACATTGACGTTCAGATGGATTCTGCATATCTTTCCCATTCTAGCGGCCGCATCCTCCAATGGCTGTAAAATAGAATGATGGATGACAGATACGCTCAGATCATGCCTGACGGATAGCTCTGCCATCCATGCGGGGATCGGATTCATCAACAGAATTTCACCGGGTACGCCCTCATTGCGCAATCGAATGCCTTCGTTAGGTGATTCAACTGCAAAATGCCGGCATCCTGTACGGTAGAGTACTTTCCCTGTCTCCACGAGGTCATGACCATAGGCATCAGATTTGAGGACGACGTAGAATAGTGCTCCAGGTGGTAGTTTTGATTTCAGGAAACGGTAGTTAGATTTGATCGCCTCGAGATCGATGATCAGCTTATTCCAGGGGTCTTCATACTCCCTGTGAACAGTGGGCGGCGAAAGACCACCCTCATCTTTATGAGTCATAATTTGATTTCCTTAATATTTGATTAATCAATACATAGTAAGTCAAATGATTAAATAGATTCAATTATTTTTGATCGTGTGTTTTTTGTATGAACAGCCAGAAGAACGCGGGTTAAAGAAGAAAGATGCTTTAACGCACGCCGCTTTCGACAATCAGGGGATTCACAAATTACCGCTGGGGTATATCAGATACATATTAAAGATGTTTACATTTTCTTGATGATTAGGATGAACGAAAGCCGGTCTGAAGTCGACCAAACCCTGTTCAGTAATAATGAAAGAAAAAGAAAGGAAAAATGCAAGGAGTTTATTAAAAAGTTCCAATCAATACCGTCGAAACAGATGACGGTTTTTCAGCAAGGCGACTAAGAAATGGTTCCTGAGGCTCTGCATTTATTGAATCTCAAATATAAATTTGTCATCAAAATTCATTTTTTTCAGAATTTTCATAATTCTTTTTCTGTCATCCTCATCAAGTCCGGAAATGTCGAACGCATAGTTTCTCGGCCTGGAATATATCCTGATCACATCGGCTGACAATTCGACATTTGTGACGAGTATAATCTCATCGTCATCCGTCCAGTCGATCGAAGCGCCTTTCTCATGTGGCTGAAGAACGTATTCCAGATCAGGTGTTCGCTGTATCGTAAAACCGTCGATACCGAACTCAGTGCCGTCATCGAATGAAAATGATAAAATCAGATCTCTGCCGTCTTCTACGGTGATAAAATTAACTACATCCATTCTGTTACCCCGATCTATAGTGTGTCAGTTCTGTTATATGTAATCACAATCGATCCTCCCGGTTACTTCCCATGAGTCTTCTCAGGGAGAGGTGCAGCAGAATGTATAAGACTGCGGTAATGCCAAACAGCAGCAATATCGATCCACGGAACAGTATCCACAGCCTGGTCTTTTCAATGCCGAGGGCGATGGCAAAAGAGATCGCAAGGATCACCATCAATCCACTGAGCCGGTCGAAACCAGGAATGTCGTCAAATGCGATGCTCTTTCTTATCAACGACAAGGTAATGATCATGGACACCACCGGAAGAAAGTATACCAGAACATTGACTCTTGTCAAGTCACCACGCTGGAAGAACATGGTGTATCCGATGAGCACAAGAGAAAATATGCCTGGCACGCACACGGAATAGGTCAGTACAGAGAACAGGCGTTTCCAGGGATTTGTGATCGCTCCGGCCTTGAACTTGATGCTCAGGATGCACGCCAGGACCACCGGAGCGGTGAAAAGCGCCAGTAATATGATGGGGTGTTCTCCGATGAGATTCAGTAATTCTTGTATGGTCATGTGTCCCTTCACATGAGTTAGAATTTATTCTTTTGTTTTATCATAAGCTTTATCAATTATGCTTAATTTTATTTTTTCTTAAATATAATTGGGAGGTTCCCCTGTGCTTCGTAACAATATAAGGACAACAGGGGCAAACAAAAATATACATACCATTGCCACAGCTATTGTGTCAACTCATGACTGAATATCTGAATACCATCGATAGAAAGCAGAGACCTCTTTTTAATACGCCCATCTCAATCCCGATAATTATGCCGCTTCCAGTTTCTTTTTTCTTTTTCTGTCAAGCTCACTAAGCAATATCTTTCGCAAGCGGATAGATTTGGGTGTGATTTCGACATATTCATCTTCTCCAATATATTCCATCGCTTCTTCCAATGAAAATTTTATCGCTGGAGTGATTGATGTTTTTTCATCCGAACCGGAAGCCCGCATATTGGATAGTTTTTTTGTTTTGATCACATTTATTACAATATCATCATACCTCGTACTCTCTCCGATTACCTGGCCTGCATATACATCTTCATTCGGCTCGATGAAGAACCTACCCCTGTCTTGCAGCTTATCAATGGAATAAGCGATAGATGTCCCTGTTTCCATGGCCAGTAAAGCACCATTTCTCTTCGCATGTATTTTACCTTTCCACGGCTCATAACCTTTAAACCGGTGCGAAATGATTGCGTCACCTTCGGTTGCTGTTAATATCGGATTGGCAAGCCCGATCAAACCCCTGGCCGATATTTTGAATTCAAGATTTATTCTGTCGTTCTTTTTTACAATATTCATAATATCTGCTTTTCGTTTGGTGACAATCTCGATTACTTTTCCGGAAAATTTTTCTGAGACATTTACGTGCAGCAGCTCTACAGGCTCATTTTTATACCCATCTATTTCTTTGATAACGACCCTGGGCTGGCCTATTTGAAATTCATAGCCCTCTCTCCTCATCGTCTCTATGAGAATAGATAAATGAAGAATGCCTCGGCCATAAACATGGAGTTTCTCGGGAGAATCAGTCTCTTCAATCTTCAATGCCAGATTCTTCTCGGTTTCCCTGAACAACCTGTCTCTCAGATGCCTTGATGTGACGTATTTCCCCTCTCTACCAAAAAACGGGGAGTTATTAATGGTGAAAAGCATGCTCATCGTTGGTTCATCCACTGCGATCGGAATTAACGCTTCAGGTTCTTCGTAATCGGCAATGGTATCTCCGATGTCAAAGTTTTCAAGCCCCATGATAGCGACAATTTCACCGGATTTGACCTCTTTTTTGGTTTTTTCTTTTCCCAGTCCTTCAAAAAGATAGAGTTCCTTAACAACAGATTTGTTAATCAGGCCATTCCTCTGAACAACAGAAACCTGGTCCCCCATTTTAATGCTTCCTCTGTGGATTCTTCCGACGGCGATTCTCCCTATGTATGAGGAGTAATCCAAAGAACTGATCTGAATTTGTAACGTTCCGGGGTTATCTTTTGGCGGATCAAAGTAATCAATGATCGTATCTAATAAATAGGTGACATCATGTGTTGGTATTTTCCAGTCCGCTCCCATCCAGCCATATTTTGATGAACCGTAAACAGTGGGATAGTTCAGCTGTTCGTCTGTCGCATCCAGAGAAATCATCAGGTCAAAGACGAGATCGTTCACTTCATCCGGATTACAATTCGGCTTATCGACCTTATTAATGACAACGATGGGTTTTAATCCAAGCGCCAATGCTTTTTGTAAAACAAATCGTGTCTGCGGCATGGGTCCTTCAAAGGCATCAACGAGTAGCAATACGCCGTCAGCCATATTTAAGACGCGCTCTACTTCTCCGCCAAAATCTGAGTGGCCGGGAGTATCGATTATATTTATCTTTGTTCCTTTATATCTTACTGATACATTCTTGGATAAAATAGTTATTCCTCTCTCCCGTTCCAGCTCATTTGAATCCAGAACCAGATCCTGCACATCTTGATTTTCCCGGAACAATTTCGTGAGATGCAGAATTCTATCGACCATCGTCGTTTTTCCATGATCTACATGTGCAATAATTGCAATATTTCTTATATCCAAAAAATTAAATTTCCTTTTCATTTCGATTGATTGTAATACATGTTCGATATAGATATTTCTTTAAAAACTATTATTGATAATACTGGATAAATATAATGAAATTAATAGCGAAAGGCAAGTATAAAGTCTACCATCTGCTTTGTTGGACTTGTCCCAAAGACCAGGTGTTCGTTGCCATGCATATGACCCGATGGATAATAAGAAAATCCCTCCCCGGCTGACACCGGAGAGGGATTGTACGCGAAGTATACAGCAAATTGTTTATTCAGCCATCTTCTTATACTTTTCGTAACGTTCTTTCACGATCTCGTCGAATTCGTCCCAGTACCCTTCAACCTTTTCGGGGAATGTCACCTTCAGCGCACTGTAACGCTTTTCGCCTTTGAGGAACTCTTCGACCGGGATTTTCGGCTCTCTGGAATCCAGCGTCAACGGATTCTTGCCCTCTTCCTTCAATGCCGGATTGAACCGGTAGAGCAGCCAGTATCCGCTATCCACAGCCTTCTTCTGCTCGATCTGTGAATGCGACATATCGATGCCGTGATTGATACAGGGTGCGTAGGCAATGATGATGGCCGGTCCATCGTACTGCTCGGCCTCGACCACTGCTTTCACAAACTGGTTCTTGTTGGCGCCCATGGCAACCGATGCCACATAGACGTAACCGTAATTCATGATCATCATGCCGAGATCTTTCTTGGCCGTCTTTTTGCCCGATTCAGCGAACTTGGCGATGGAGCCAAGTGGCGTTGCCTTGGAAGCCTGGCCGCCGGTGTTGGAGTAAACTTCTGTATCCATTACCAGCACGTTCACGTTGCGTCCCATTGCCAGCACGTGATCCAGTCCGCCGTAGCCGATATCGTAGGCCCAGCCATCGCCGCCGAAAGCCCAGACGCTTTTGTCCACGAAGTAGCTTTGCAGCTCCTGGATCTTCTGCAGGAGTTTCTTGTCGTCGCCCTTGGCCGACTTCATGACCTCAGGCAGCAATTGCTGTATCTTTGCCGCGTTGGCCTTGGCTTCGGCTTCTGTGCTCTTCCAGAGCTCTTTCGATTTCGTCAGGGCGTCGCGCAGAGCGCCGTTGATGCCGTTGTTGAGCGCCTTTTCCACGTTGAACATCAGCTGCCGGCGGTTCGCATCTACTGCCAGACGCATACCGAAACCGTATTCCGCATTATCTTCGAACAGCGAGTTGGCCCAGGTGGGACCGTGTCCGTCCTTGTTCTTGGTGTACGGGATTGTCGGAAATGTCGCGCCCCAGATGGATGAACAACCAGTAGCGTTGGCCACGATCATCCGGTCACAGTAGAGCTGGGTGATCAGCTTCACATATGGCGTCTCGCCGCAGCCGGCGCATGCACCGGAGAACTCGAGCAGCGGTTGCTTGAACTGGCTGCCCTTGATAGACGCCTCTTTCACGACGCCGCTCGTCACATCGTTGGGAAGTGATTCGAAAAATTCCACATTGTCATTTTCACCGGCTTCTCTGGCATCCTCGATAGGCCACATCACCAGTGCTTCCTTCGGACATTCGTTCACGCATACTGAACAGCTCTGGCAGTCTTCGGTGTAGATCTGCACTTTGTAATCGTACTTTTCACCATCTTTTGCCATGGCTTTCAACGTCTTGAACGATTCCGGTGCGTCCTTCAGCATATCGCGATCGATGAGCTTGGCTCGGATCGCCGCATGCGGGCAGACAAAAGAACACTGGTTGCACTGAATGCAGTTCTCAGGGATCCACCGGGGAACCTGCGGTGCGACGCCGCGTTTTTCGAGCTTCGTCGTACCCGAAGGCACGTAGCCGTCGAAAGGCATGTCTGATACCGGGATATCATCGCCTTTTTCGCGCATGATCTTTTCGATGACATTGGTCGTGAAATCATCGGCGTTGTCCGGGATCAGTTTTTTCACCTCCTGGCTCTTTCCGGGCATGGCGGCCGGTACTGCGACTTCAGCCAGGGCTTCGTCGGATTTGTCCACGGATGCCCAGTTCATCTCAACGATCTCCTTACCCTTTTTGCCATAGGTCTTTTTGATCGCATCCTTGATCATGCTGATAGCCTCTTTCCTGTCCAAAACACCGGAGATGAGGAAGAATGCCGTCTGCATCACGGAGTTGATTCTGTTGCCCAGTCCAACTTCGTTGGCGATTTTCAGCGCGTCGATGTTGTAAACCTTGATCTTCTTCTCGATGATTGTCTTCTGCATCTCTTCCGTGAAGTTCTCGAAGACTTCATCGCTATCCCAGTTCGAGTTGAGCAGGAAGATGCCGCCATCCTTGATGCCTTCCAGCAGGTCGTACCTGCCGACGAAAGCCTGATTATGACATGCGATGAAATCAGCGTGCTCTACGAGATATTGCGACTGGATCGGATGCTTGCCGAAGCGAAGGTGACTTCTGGTGATGCCGCCGGACTTTTTCGAGTCGTATTGAAAGTAGCCCTGCGCGAACATGTCCGTATGGTCACCGATGATTTTGATCGAATTCTTGTTGGCGCCAACAGTGCCGTCAGAGCCCAGTCCCCAGAACTTGCAGCTGATCGTTCCTTCGGGAACCGTGTTGATCGTCTCTTTGATTGAAAGCGAAGTGTGCGTTACATCGTCGACGATACCGACAGTGAATCCGTGCTCGCATTTTCCGTCGAGATGATCATAAACCGCTTTCACCATGGAAGGGGTGAACTCTTTCGACGAGAGTCCGTAGCGGCCGCCGATGATGGTCGTGTCTTTCCTGTCTTTCAGCGCGCTAACGACATCGAGGTAAAGAGGCTCGCCAATAGAGCCCGGTTCCTTGGTTCTATCCAGCACAGCAATCTTTTTGACTGTGTCAGGAAGCGAATTAACAAAAGCATCGAGTGAGAATGGTCGATACAGTCTTACTTTGAGGAGTCCGAGCTTTTCGCCGTGTTCCTTATTGAGATGATTGATCACCTCTTCTATGGTTTCAGCTCCAGTAGCCATAGCGATAATCACTTTGTCCGCATCTGGCGCGCCCACATAATCGAACAAATGATACTGTCTGCCGATTTTTTCGGCGAACATGTCCATATATTCCTGTACGATTGCCGGGGCGTCCAGATAGTACTTATTTACGGTTTCGCGTCCCTGGAAGTAGACGTCGGGATTCTGCGCGCCCACTTTGACTCTTGGATTTTCCGGGTTCATTGCGCGTCCACGGAATTCTTCGATATAGCGGTTGTCCACCATGGATGCGATTGTCTCGTAGTCGATGACTTCAATTTTCTGAATTTCATGGGAGCTTCTGAAGCCGTCGAAAAAGTTCACGAACGGAATTTTGGCTTTCAGCGTGCTCAGATGCGAAATAACCGCCAGGTCCATGATCTCCTGCAAGGAGCCGGCTGCGACAAGTGCCCATCCGGTATTCCTCGCCGACATAACGTCCGAATGATCGCCGAAAATGGACAGCGATTGACATGCCAGCGACCGTGCGGATACGTGGAATACTGCCGGGAGCATCTCGCCGGCGATTTTGTGCATATTGGGCAGCATGAGCATCAGTCCCTGCGATGCTGTGAAAGTGGTGGTCAGGGCACCGGCTGATAGAGAGCCGTGTACAGCGCCGGACGCGCCACCCTCGGATTGCATTTCGATCACATCGACAGTCTGTCCGAAAATATTTTTGCGATTGGCAGCTGCCCAGGAATCCGCATATTCACCCATCGTGGATGAGGGTGTTATCGGGTATATAGCCGCAACATCACTGAATGCATAAGCCACGTGCGCCGCAGCCATATTTCCATCCATCGTCTCTTTTTGTAATTTTTTCATATGAACCTTTCTGTAGTTTTCGTTTGCGACATTTGTCGCCTATATTTATACTTAACAGTGATTTCTTGGAAGGGGTGAAAAAGAAATCTAAATATACAAATTATTTTGGTCATTTTCAAGTATTTTCAAAACGATCCGGATTTATTCATTAAATTTTGAGCAGAATACGGCTGTCCGCAACAGCACAACCACATCCCTCCGGATATACGATCAGCGGATTGATATCCAGTTCTGAAATCTCGGGGTGATCGACAACCAGCTGAGAGAGACGGAGGATACAGTCGACGATTGCGTTGATATCCGATGGCGGATTACCGCGGATACCCTGCAGTATCTTGTACGCCTTGATCGATGTCACCATAATCTCGGCACTCACTTTCCACATGGGAGCGAAACGGAACGTGACATCTTTCATGACTTCGACGAACGTTCCGCCGAGTCCGAACATGCACATATGGCCGAATTTTGGATCCTTGAAAGCGCCCAGGATGACTTCCACGCCCTTGTCCGCCATCTCTTCCATGAGCACTCCGTCGATGGATGCTTTCGGATTGTGTTTCTTTGCGTTGGCAAGAATTTTATCGAATGCGTCTCTTGCCTCGGGCTTCGATCGGACGTCGAGTATCACACCGCCGGCATCGACTTTGTGAACGATATCCGGTGACATTATCTTCATTGCCACGGGAAATTTAACGGTGTCGGTCGCGGAATCGATGTCATTCACATCTTTCAGCAATGTGCTGTTGAGAACCGGAAATCCGTAATTCTTAAGAATGATATTTGCCTCGTTCTGGCTGAGGTAAACCGACTCATTCCCGGACAACTTTTTCTCAATGAGTGCGCTCGTCGAATCGCGGTCCACGGGATAGGTAATGACCTCTCTGTTGCCAAACCCCAGATGTCTGCTGTAACGAACCATGGATGCAAGTGCTCGCACAGCCTCTTCGGGAAAAGCGTAATTGGGAATACCATGGGCTTCCAGCAGATCGATACCCTCAGAGACATCAACGATGCCCATGAAAGAACAGAGAATGGGTTTGTCGATATCCTTTGCCGCCTTGGGAACGATTGCCGCTGTCTCAACAATGTCCGTCATGGCCTGAGGCGTCAGGATGACGATGGCGCTGTCGACGTTTTCATCCAGAAGCACTGTCCGGATGGCAGCTTCATATCTTTTGTGCGTCGCGTCTCCGATGACGTCGACCGGATTGTTAATACTGGCTGTGTGCGGCAGATTCTTGCGCAGTTTCTTTTTGGTGCTCTCGGCGAGCTCGGCAATCTCCAGGTCGTGCCGGATTGCCGCGTCGGTTGCCATAATTCCCGGACCCCCCGCATTGGTGATTATTGCAACACGGTTGCTTTTCGGCAATGGTTGTTGAGCCAGTGCGATGGCGTTGTCGAGTAACTCCTCGATGGTTTCAACGCGATGAATGCCACTCTGACGGAAAATGGCGTCATAGGCTGTATCGGATCCTGCCATGGATCCGGTATGGGATGCCGCAGCACGCGCGCCGGCCGCGGATCTTCCGGATTTCAGTGCGATCATCGGTTTCTTGTTTTCCCAGGCGATCACACGCGCCGTTTCGAGGAATTCCCTGCCGTCGGTGATGTCCTCGAGATACATGAGTATGACATCCGTTTCCGGATCATCCTTAAGGTATTTCAGTAGATCGATTTCACTCACATCGGCCTTGTTTCCGAAGCTGATGAATTTGGAAAATCCGATGTTTCGCCCCTCAGCATAGTCCAGAACCGATGTGCACAGCGCACCTGATTGGGAAATGAAGGCGATGTTGCCCGGCTTGGGCATCTTGGTTGCGAAGCTGGCATTCATCCGGGTGTCTTCACTGTTATTGATGATTCCCAGACAGTTTGGACCGATCACACTGATGTCGTTTTCCTGTGCGACTTTCTTGATCTCGTTCTCCAGGGCGACACCCTCGCCACCGATTTCCTTGAATCCGGCAGTGATGACGATGGCGCCACTGACGCCTTTGCGTCCGGCTTCCTTCAGCACGTCTGCGACAGCTTTGGCAGGAACGACGACGACAATCAGATCCACAGGATCGGGGATGTCGGAAAGTGTTGGATAAGCCTTGATGCTTTGAATAGATTTTTTGGTCAGATTGACCGGATAGAGCACTCCCTGATATCCGCCGTCGATGATGTTGCGAAAAACAGCATGCCCCACACTGCCCTCCCGGTTACTGGCACCGATGACGGCAATGGACTCCGGGTGCATGATTTTTTGAATATGGTTCGACATTTACATCCTTTCGTGAGTTATATCAGTAATGTATGTGAAATTAAGTTATGCGATTTTTCCACGGAAAAGCATGTTCACGTATTGCGCTCTTTTGTAGATCCATGGATCCGTGCTGTTCTTTCTGCTTAGCTTGCCTTTGTAATCATCCAGTGACGCGCAGCCGTTCTCATCCATCCAGTTGGCAATGAAATCGAGCATCTTGGCAATCTGGTCGCTCTTGTTGCGATAAAGCGTACTGACCACTTGCACGCAGTCCGCTCCGGCTAACTGCATCTTGATCACATCGCTGCCGTCGAAAATACCTGTGCTTGCACATAGCTGGGCATTGATATTGCCGTGAAGCAGTCCAGCAAAGCGAAGGGGCAGCCGGTTGTCATTTTGCTCGCTCAAATTGAACGGAAATCTCATGGTCTGCTTCTCCACATTAATCTCGGGTTGAAACATACGATTGAAAATAACGAATGCTTGCACGTCAATCCGGTCGGCGTTGGCAATGAACTGCAGCGGATTGGTGTAGAACGGGCTCAGCTTAACGCTGATTGGTATGGGTACAACTTTTTTTACCTCTTTTAAGATCGAAAGCTGCTCTTTTTCGATGTTGTCGCTTTTCTGATCGAAATCAGATGGCGTCGCATAAAAATTCAATTCCAGTCCCTGGGCGCCTGTTTCGGCGAGCTGTTTTGCGTAATCGACCCATATCTCTTTATTGACAGCGTTCAGACTGGCGATTACCGGAATATCGACGCTCTCGACGGTTTTTCGTACCCACATCAAATGCTCTTCAGGACCGGCGTGTTCGATTTCCGGATAAATGGTGACCATTTCGGCATGGATATCGTCATACTTGTGCAAATCTTCATCGAGTTTATACCGTTCCAGCTGTACCTGTTCCTCGAACAACGATTTAGTGACGATAGCTGCCACACCGGCATCTTCCAGCCTTTTTATTTTGTCGAGATTTGCTGTCATATTGCTCGCGCCGGCAATGATTGGATTCTTAAGCGAAATGCCCATGTATTTCGTCTTGAGATCAGCCATGGTAGACTCCTTTTATAGTTTGAAAAAAAGACATGTAAAAAGTAGAACGTTAAAGATCGTGAATTTTTCTGAAAAAATCAATGATTTTCTTCGGGAGATTTTGATTTGGACAGGATAACAGGATATCTCAGATGGATCAATAGTTAATACCATCCTTTCCCCGATTCGTAACCCGAGCCTGTCATTGAGAGGAAGTCATAGATGTTAGGCAATGAAAAGATGTGGCAATCGTCAAAACTGATCATGCTTACTTTATCAGACGGGCAGCGTATTTATGCGCTGCGCTTTTATAAATCGCACAGAACGATAGTGTCATTAAGAATGACATTCGCAGCTGATTTCTGAAATATACTACAGGGATGCGATCGAGTCTCATTTTTCCGCAAACGTATCTTTATGAAGGTATTTATTCTATCATAGCAAAAAGGGTTCATTTGATGAGAAGAAACATCATTTGCACTGTCATGTCAGCGGCGCTGATTATTTTGTGCTTCAACAACGTTTTTGCGCAAAAAGGATCGGGTCTGTACGTCTGACCCAGCACTGTCACCTTCGTCGAAGGGACCGGGCCGAATAGTTGGAAGAGATTTTTAAAAATTCAGAACGACCATGCAAGCGTTTCATACACCTGGACAATCGATGCGACAGGCAAAGAGGAGTGGTGGGACTTCAGCGGGGGAACACCATACACAGGCTATCAGAATCCAGGTGAGAGTATCAATATTTACATCGAAGTAGACAGAGAGGGTAGATCAGACGGAGAGTACTGGGACGGTTTCTATATCGATGCCTATGGCGATGGCTATTCCTACCGTCAACCAGTGGTTGTCATCATGGATGTCGGAGATTCCATATCAACAGAAGGTCCGGAATTGATCAATATCGATACCAATCACGGCGGAAACCTGGACAGGATCGTCATGACATTTAACCACTATATCAAACCCTATTCCGGTAAAGATATAAGCAAATATGAAATAACTCCGGCGCTGTCTCTGAAACAGGCAGATGTTGTGTTTGATAAAATTATATTGTACACGAAAGAGCATTTGTGGAATACACAATATTCGATACATATCAGTTCTTTATCCGATATCAGGAGCAGGACGACGACCAATATCATCGCTGATTATACTTTTTATCATTCTTGTGCAGGATCGGATCTGACTGTTTCGAAGTCCGACATGGACTATGATTGGGATAATGTAGAAACAGGTCAATTGATCTATACGGATGAGCTGTGGTCTATGCGTGGCTTCCCGGATGAGTTAACAGGACAGGCCATGTTGAGAACCAGTATGCGCGACAATACAAATCATAAACTGCGAATATCATTCGGGATCGACTGTGATAGCTGCAGCGTCATTGTTGCGCATCCCAAGGATAAGGCAGCAGAGTGGGGCTGCGAATGGCTGACGGCTGATTTTTCACCCCTCAACATGACGGCCGAAGCGGGTAAACAGGATCAGCAGATCATTTTTGATCTTTATCAGAGTGTAAGAAGATTCTCGGCAGATGAGACTGTATCTCTGTTTACGAATGG
>JAZBPW010000082.1:0-11675 GCA_036351795.1 Candidatus Zhuqueibacterota bacterium
CGATCGAAAAAGGCTGTTGTCCAGCGGTTTGAGTATATCTTGAACAGAAGTGTCAAAGCGAAAGCGAAAGTCAATGTTGTGCAAAAGGCCTTACTGGCAGTACTCCTTGCCATCGGCGTCCTGATGTCGTTTAAAGGTACGGAGAAAATGATCTTGAATGCCGCCACTGAGCTGGACGTCCCCAGGCCGGAGAAGCTGGTGGGGAAGCAAGAACGCGCTGGAATTCGGGAAAAGGTCGATGATGCGAGACATCTGGAAAACTCCGGAAAGGCTCCAGCGTCGTCAGAGTTCGAGTTCAAGGCATATGATATACCTCCGAGTCCAGTCGGCGGATTCGCTCAGATACAGAGAATGCTGATCTATCCGGAAATAGCCAGGAAAGCGGGCATCGGCGGGCAGGTGGTTGTACACGCTAAAATAGATGAAAACGGCAAGGTGACTGATACCCGGGTGATCAAATCATTGGGAAATAACGGATGTGATGACGCGGCCCTGAACGCCATCAGAAAAACCAAATGGAATCCAGCAGTGTCGAATGAAAAACCAGTGGCAGTGTGGATCGCAATTCCTGTGATGTTTCGACTGAATTAATTTTTTTGCATTAAAATACTACAGATGTAGTAATAATACTTACCCTGTAATAACTAAAAATGGAGGTCGCCATGAAACAACAAAGTGCTATTCTTTTGATAGTTTGCGTCGTTTTTCTGATCGCATCCTGCCAGGGAGAACAAGCGAATGAAGCCAGGATGATGGAGGTCGATGGATCATCGCAGAATGTACCACCGAAAGAGACATCCGAAGCGTTTGTACCCTATGATACACCGCCACAACCAGAAGGAGGATTCGCTGAATTACAGCGTAGGGTCGCTTATCCTGAAATCGCTCGAAAAGCGGGTATCGAGGGAAAAGTGCTCCTTCAGGTGAAAATCGACGAGAGCGGAGATGTGGTGGATCACAAAATAGTCGAATCGCTCGGCAACAATGGTTGCGATGAAGCTGCACTCAATGCGGTCAGATCCGTGAAATGGGTGCCGGCAAAGCAGGGCGATAAGTCCATCGCCGTGTGGGTCGCCATACCCATCGTGTTCAAGCTGGATGGCGGGCAAGGAAAAACGCACGGTAAAATGAAGTAATGTCAGTTAACAGGGTCAGCTTTCAGGGCATTACATATCTCTCTGGATTTCCGCCAAATGCATGCGGGAATAACAACCGGGATAATAGGAGTTACAGTGACTGTCATGCCCGTCCCGCAATTACGGGCGATGATTCAGCCGAGATCATCCCCCAAAATACATGTGACCCCAATCTGATCTCCTGGAAATCAGTAGATCCCGGTCCCAGGGCTGTATCAAAAGCATCCTAATACCTGAAGACGTCACAATATACAGATTATACAGATGCAACTAATCAATATATTGTGGTATCATATCATAAAACTTGACTTTTGATACAGCCCCGATACAGGGGGTGAGTTCGATACTTACTTCGCCGTGATCTTGAAAACAACGCCTTTTGGATCGGGACACACCAGATATTCCGTCTCCTTGATCCATGTATCATGAGGCAGGTCCTCTTCATGCTGTTTTGTGATCAGAAACGGGATAAGGCTCTGAAGCGCGAACATGCACATGCCTTTTTCTTTTGGAATGGAGAGCCTGCCATAGCCGGTTACTTCGAACTTCTCACCGACTTTGTGGTTTGCGCCGCAGCGCTCGATGATCCTGTCGACCTCAACAACCAGATCTTTCATCGTACTGTCCTCCATCTTGTTTAACATAATTTATGATGCTATCAATTTTTCCTTTCATCAGAGAACATCTTCAATACCCGGTACATCAGTCTGTCCCTCATTTCCCTGGACACAATCGTCTCAAAAGGAAATCCGAATACAATCGCCTTGTAATCGTTCAGATAGGCGGTGGCGGCGCTGAACCTGTTCTCGGAATATCTCAGAATTGTGCGTGCGCCATTGACCGCAGCAATGGCATCCGGTGATTCAACGCTGTAAAGGGAATCGGAATAGTTCACGTTGTAGATTAGATGTGTGAACCTGGGTAATAGCAACGAATCCACGCTGAAGACCATGCCATTGACTGCTGCGTGATCTGTCTCCCAGCCGATACGCAATACATCGGCGGCAAACAATGAATCCGCTTCAGAGACATCAGCCCTTCCCAGGAGATCTGTGGCGACATAGGCACCGGACACGAACAGGTTGCCTTGATTCGCGCAGAAATTGGTGAGCTGATCTCGCATTTTGTCCGGGAATGCCCTGAATCTCTCTGTCTGTTTTTCAAACGCGGTGTGATTACCAGCATAATCCGGGAAGAGCGTCGTCTTTTCTTCGCCGAGTATCAGATCCACGATTGTGTAATCTTTGAGATCCAGCATGCTGTCCATCACAGCTTCATCGCTGCAGCTGACAAAGCTATATCCTGCAGCGGCAATTGAACGGCCGTGGATGAACGCATTGTCGAATGTGTTGCCGGAGATGATCCGCGTTTCACGATTCGCGAAACTTGCGCCGTGTCCGGGGGCATCGTTCGTTCGGTAGGGCGAATTCATGTTGAAATCAAATTGCGAACCCGTGAAATTGAATGTATATCTGTCCGCGACACCAGGATCGGACATGGTCGAAAATCCCTTGTAATCATCAGCCGCCACAAAGTCGGGCGGCGATATTCTGTCGAATCCATTGACGATGAGCACGGCGGGCTTATCATTGTTTATCCGGCAGACCGAAATGACTTCAGATGGCAGACTCTCTCCTCCGTCATTGACTGCGGTGATCTTGAAACTGTAGATCTCTCCCTTTGGCAGATCATCGATCCTGTATTCCGGCTGCGTGACGAGAGTGCCGTTGTCGAATCCATTGTCATCCACCCGCGTGTAAACGACGTAGCGATCGGGCAGTGCCGCAGGTTCCAGTGGATCCGGTACAGGACGCCATCTCAGCCTGATCCCGTCATCGCCCGCGTATTCGGCGCACAGATGCGATACGGGCAGCGGCTGAACGATGTAGTCAAAATGATACTGCCGGGACAGAAATCGCAGCATGCCTTTGTAGATGGACCTGGAGACGTCGAACCGGAAGGAGGGGGAGAGCGCGTATTTCATGTCTTCGAAATTCTGATGAGACAGCAGCTCGAGCAAAATAGACGGGACATTCGGTCGCCAGACTTCGCTGTAACCGGCGTTGCGGAGATCGCGCCGCGTCCAGTCCGCCCTGTATTTGCTCTTGATATCGTCTGTGATCTGGGTTTGTACTACATCGGCGAGATCCCGGTTGGCAAGCCGCGACATGCTGTCCGGAAAGACAGAAAGTGTTTCCGCGTCACTGATGGAATAGATCATGAGCGTGCCGATAGTACTGTCCGCCGTATCAATCCCGGCATCTGTGTGAAATGACAAAGAGAGATCAATGGGGATCCCGAGCCCCGGGGTTTCTCTGTCGCGATTGGGTCCGAAGGGCGCACCTTTCAGATAATTGACCCACTCACCCCTGGATTGATAATCATCATTGTAATCAGTCGTGTCTTCGTTCAGATGATAGACAAGCGTGTCCGGCATGCCGGCATACTGGAGGTAATATCTGGCGCCTTCAGCAAATCGCGGATAGCCGCTCACCCGGCCGCCGCGCAGGATGTTGCCCATGCCACCACCGAAGCGGACGGCGTCGGCAGATACCTTTTTGCCGGGGGTGCTGCTCTTATTCGAAAGCACGACGCTGGCGGAATCAGGCGACGCTTCCTTTTCGAAATGAAATGTTCCCAGATAGATCCAGGTACCTCCGCCAATCTGCTGATTGATGAGAAATCTGGTCTCTCCGCCGGAATGCATCACAGTATAGCATGCATCCTGAACATTATCCGGAGAAGCATGAAAGGAGATGGTGACCCCATACTCACCAGTCTCCGGTATCCGTGGGATCCATTTTGCCTGTGTGGTTGTGCGCGTATCGGAGGTGCATTCCCGGTAACTTCCCTGATGAAAAGGATTGACGTTCGCCTCATAAGGTGGCGTTCCGATTGCGAATCCGGACTCCTCTCCGGTGCGCCATTGCGCCGCATCGCTCTCGGCATAGCGGCTCATTCCGGGAATGGGATCATTATCGACAATGATCTCATTGGTTTGAAGATCACGTTCCCGTGGCAGGAAGACATTCGCTCCGGCATTTTCCAGCATGGGGACGATGTAGGGAATGACAAATGACATGGGGAGCAGATCCTCGACAGTGCTGAACAATCTGGGACGCTGCCATTCCCAACGGTCTGTGTCGTGCGAATAGTAGAATCCGTGGCTGTGCCACAACGCGATGTTATAATTGCCGAGACCCTTTTCCGGCCGCCACGCTGACTTGTCGATATTTCTGACAAGCGGTTGCGTATCTCTAGTGGTCACATCAGGCATTCTACTTCCGTCGTATGACGCGCTGTCAGCGCGAAAATAGTTTGGTATCAAGTTCGAAAGCGGCTGCTCCAACGTGTAGAGGGTGAACTGATAGTCCGAAAATCTGCCATCGATGTATTCTCCGAAGAGCGCCTGGATTCGCCCCACATTCTCCTGCCGGAAGGGTTGGGAAGCGAAATGCCGCGACAGGAAAATATCAAGATCTTTACCTTCAAAATCGATGTTGATGGAATCCACCCGCGTCGCACGGGGGACAGGCCCCTGGTGGCTGCGAGAGATATTTTCAGAGATGCAGCGATTTACTTTTTCCAGAGCCTCCTGTTTCAGCTTCTCTCTTCTTCTGGCTTCGTATTCCGGTCCGGTTCTGAATATCTGTGCGCATCCGCCCGCCAGCAGGGCAAACAGCACGACAGCGATCAGTTTACTTCTCATGTCTAAATCCCTCGTTCGCATTGATTCTGTGGTCTGTTTTGCAAGAAATGTGAACATAGATGAGCCTTGAGGCCATCTCACGGTAAATATATTGATAATAAGTCGAAAATTCAAGAGAAAACAGAGTAAATTTTGCTTGCATCTATTTTTCAAAATTTGTATATTTGAATCTGATAAAGGAAACCACGTATGGATGTAACACTCAAACAACGATATATTATATACAGACGATCACCATATTCCTGGTGTAAGAGATGAAGAGTGTACTAAATAAAAACGGTACACTTTTTTTTTATATATAAATGGAGGTTTAACGCACAATGCAGTTGATGGATCTTGTTGATCTACAAAAGATAGACAAGCAGATTATACGAATAGAGGAGTCGATGGGCAGTTTGCCGCGTGAGGTCGATGCATTAAGAGACAAACTGGATACAATGAAGAATGAGCTGAAGAGCAAAGAAGAAGAGCTGACAGAGTGCCGCTTGTCGCGTGCAAAGGCCGAGGGGGACATTGAAACGTTTGGCAATAAACTGAAGAAATACCAGGATCAGGTCTATTCAGTCACCACGAACAAAGAATACGACGCCATCAGCACTGAAATAGAGAATACAGAACAAGAGATTGAAACGAATGAAACGCAGGTCTTACAGTTGATGGATGGTGAGGAGAGGATCAGCGAAGAGATAAAGTTACTAAAAGAGAGCATCTCGGAATTGGAAGAGACTCTTGAGAGCAAGGACAAGGTGCTCCGGGAGAAGATGAAAGAGAGTGAAACCGAATCGCTGCGATTGCAGCATGAGAGAGAACTGTGCGTGAGAAAGGTAAGCCGGCCGCTGCTGGCCACCTATGAGCGGATAAAGCGTCGTCATTCGGGAGCCGCCCTCGCGGAGGTGCAGAAATATTCATGCGGTGAATGCTACGCGCAGATACCGGTTCAGACAGTCGTAGAAATCAGAAAAATGGATCATGTGATCTACTGTGAAACCTGCGGCCGCATACTTGTGAGCGTAAACAACAAAAAGTAATTTAACATATACCATCAATTCAGAGTGAGTCAGGCGATCGCGTTCGCCGCAAGGCGGATGAGGAAAGTCCGAACTCCACAGGGCAGGATGCCTTATAACATAGGGGAGGCGCGAGCCTACGGATAGTGCCACAGAAAACAGACCGTCACGCACAGCGGGACAAGGGTGAAAAGGCGGGGTAAGAGCCCACCGCTTTTCTGGTAACAGAAAAGGCAAGGTAAACCCCATCCGGAGCAAGACCAAATAGGAGAGGAGAAACGGCCCGTTTCGCCAGACTCTCGGGTAGGTCGCATGAGGCCGTCAGTAATGGCGGTCCCAGATAAATGATCGCCCTCGACAGAATTCGGCTTACAGATCACTCTGATTTGATGGTTCTATATTATCAGAGGACATAGATGGAACTCACATGGATCCTGGATGATGCCTCTCAAAATCAATCGAAAGACTGCTTTTCCGAAAGACTGCAAATACCGAAGACAATCGCCGACATCCTCATCAAAAGAGGCGTTGATACGGATGAAAAGGCGATCAAGTTTTTTACATCTTCCATAGAAGACCTGTTCGATCCCTTCCTGCTGCCGGACATGAAGAAAGCAGCAGAGCGTATCATTCAGGCAATCAACAACAACGAGAAAATTCTGGTATATGGCGACTATGATGTCGACGGGATCACTTCCGTCTCTCTGCTTTACATGTTTTGCCAGAACCTGGGCGCCGACGTCACTTTCTATATCCCCAACCGGATGCGGGAAGGCTATGGCCTGTCGCGTGCGGGAATTGAAGACGCACATCATAAAGGTGTGGCGCTCATCATCTCTGTGGATTGCGGAATTACGGCAGTGGAAGAGGTGGCATTCGCGAATTCGCTTGGCATCGATGTTATCATTTCCGATCATCATGAACCCGGACGCGACGCGCCGGAAGCATTGGCGATTCTGGATCCAAAATGTAAAGATGCAGAATATCCGTTCACCGAGCTGGCGGGAGTGGGCGTCACCTACAAAATCGCTCAGGCATTGACGGAGATGCTCAACCTGGATCAAGAAATGCTTCGTCAATTCGCCGATCTCGTCGCCATTGGCAGCACCGCCGATATCGTCCCTCTCGTTGATGAAAACAGGATACTGGTCAAAGAGGGACTTAAACGCATCAACACAGATAACCGTCCTGGTCTGCGGGCGCTGGCACAGACTGCCGGTCTTCATAGCAAGACCATAGGCACCGGGCAGATCGTTTTCATCATTGCGCCGAGGATCAATGCCGTCGGCAGGCTCGGAAACGCCGAACGGGCTGTGCGTCTTTTGACGACGACGAACAGGGAACAGGCGCGAAATATCGCTGCCGTACTGGAATCGGAGAACAAGACCAGGAAAGATATCGATGAGCATACGTTCAGAGAGGCGCAGGAGATGGTAGAGATGGAATACGATCCGAAGGATAACCGGGCGCTGGTTCTCGACAAAGATGGTTGGCATCCGGGTGTGATCGGGATCGTTGCCTCGAGAATCGTTGAAAAATATTACAGGCCAACTGTGATGATATCCGTTGAGGACGGCGTTGGAAAGGCCTCGGCGAGAAGCATCTCAGGATTCGATATCTATTCCGCGCTCAAACAATGCGAAGATCTTCTTGTCGCCTATGGCGGACATAAATATGCCGCCGGATTGACCATCCACAAAGACAAAATCGGCGATTTCAGGGATCGTTTCAACGAAATCGCAAATGAAGCCCTGACCGATGAGATGCTTTCACCCAAACTGCATATCGAGGCGGAGATCAGGCTCGGTGAAATCAATGACAGGTTTCTGCAACTGCTCAAAAAGATGGCGCCTTTTGGACCGAAAAATATGCGACCTGTATTCCTGTCCCGGCAGCTGCAGGTTGTCGGCACGCCGTCGATTGTTGGAAATAATCATCTCAAGTTCAAGGTGAAGCAGGACAACATGCTGATCGATACCATCGGATTTAACCTCGGCGACAAGATCTACCGGATATCTCCGGGTGAAGATAATCTCGATCTGGTCTATGTCATCGAGGAGAACGAATATCTGGGAAGAGTCAATTTACAACTTCGTATAAAGGATTTAAGGTAAATGAATCGTAAATATGTATTTGTTTTGATGCTCTTCGTCTTCTGCTCGAAGGGCAACGACTATGAAAAGTACGCACATCATTTTGCGGATTCTACCGTGGTGGCTCTGGTGAATGAAGAGCTTATCACACAAGACAAGATCGATGCCTCTGCGATGGAGATGCTCAATCAGCGAGGCGCTGTCGAAACCATGAGCATTGAAGACAGCGCGCTGCAAAGCCAGTCTCTGGATTGGCTGATCACGCATACACTGCTCAGCCAGGAGGTGAAGAATCACGTTATCGAAGTGAAGGACCGTGAGGTTGAGGCTGCGCTCGATTTGCTGAAGAGGAATTTCCCGTCTGATGACGAGTTTTTGAAGGCGATTGCATCCCAGAATACGAGCCTGCGCGCGATCCGTGAAGATCTGGTGACGAATATTAAAATCCAGAAACTCGTTCAGGAGCAGGTGTCGATGGATGATATCGAAATCAGTCCCGCAGACGCGCAGAAATATTACAGTGATCATCCTGATAAATTCAAAAAGGATGTCAGGATACGCGTCCGTCACATCCTGAAGCGGCTCGCAGAGGATGCGCCTGAAAAAGAGGTGGTTGAAACCAGAAAATCAATGGAAGAGATTCGCTCCAGGATCGCATCGGGTGAGGATTTCGCCACGCTGGCACGACAGCAATCACATTGCCCGTCCGCGAAAAAAGGCGGAGATCTGGGCTTTTTCGAGAAAGGGGATATGGATGAGACGTTCGAAGAGGCGGCGTTCGGGCTCTCTCTGGGAGATATGAGCGATGTGGTGCGGACGAAGCTCGGATTTCATATCATCAAACTCGAAGACAAGAAAGCCTCTGAGATGCGCCCGTTCTCGGAGGTTGAGGAGAACATCATCGCATATCTCAAACAGGTGCGGTCCGAGGAGGCTTATCAGGATTATATCGATACACTTAAGGAGGATGCAGTTATCGTCCTCAGAGAAGACATCGAAGGAGAGTAATATGGATCCAAGAGACGAAAAAGGGAAAATATGGCATAACGGAAAACTGATTGACTGGTGGGATGCGAAGATCCATATCATGTCCCACGCCTTGCATTACGGTTCTTCATTTTTTGAAGGAATCCGGTGCTATGAAACAGACAATGGGCCTGCGATTTTCAGACTCCGGGATCATATCAGGAGATTCATTGAGTCGGCAAAGATTTACAGGACTGACTTGCCTTTTTCAATCGATGTGATGTGCGATGCATGCGTAGAGATCATCAAGGTGAATCAGCTGAAATCAGCCTATCTCCGGCCGTTCGCCTACCGCGGGTACAACACGCTGGGTGTCGATCCGACGAAATGTCCGGTAGAGGTTGCCATCGCTGCACTCAACTGGGGGCAATATCTCGGTGAAGAGGCGCTGTCCCGGGGCGTGGATGTCCGCTTTTCCTCCTGGAACAGACTGAAGTCGAACACCATGCCGACGCTCTCCAAGGCGGGCGGTACCTATATGAATTCTCAGTTGATCAAGATGGAAGCGATGGCCGACGGATACAGTGAAGGGATCTCTCTGAACAGCTCCGGGCATATTGCCGAGGGAAGCGGTGAAAACATATTCATCATCAGGGATGGAGTTCTTTATACACCGCCGGCATTCGGTGCCTGTATCTTGCCCGGCATCACTCGTGATTCCGTGATGCGCATCTGCGAAGAGATGGAATTAAAAGTCGTTGAGACACAGATCCCAAAGGAACTCGCATATATCGCGGACGAAATATTCTTCACAGGAACTGCGGCCGAGGTGTCGCCGATCCGCTCGGTTGACCGGATCACTATCGGAAGCGGACGCAGGGGACCGATCACCGAAAAGATACAGAACACGTTTTTTGATATACTCTATGGACGCAATGAAGATAAACACGGCTGGTTGACTTTTGTCAAATAGGAATAAAAGTATGAGCTCTACAAGGCGCAGAGGCCGGGAATGGGTGCTCAGGGCGCTCTACGCGGCTGAATTGTCCGAGAATCCAATACTGTATGTGATTCACGACATGTTCAAGCGGCGGGGCAAGGATGATACTCTATACGATTTCTGTGTCAAACTGGTGAAAAATACCTACGAGCACCGGGATGAGTTTGACGCGGTGATCCGAAAAAAGGCGCGTAACTGGGATTTCGATCGCATCGCTGTGATCGACAAGATCATACTGAGAATCGCAATGTGCGAATTTATGTACTTCGAGGATATTCCACCCAAAGTCTCCATCGATGAAGCGATCGAAATTTCAAAAAAGTACAGCACAGAGAAGAGTGGCAAGTTCATCAACGGCATTCTCGATTCGGTTTTGGAGGAATGGAAGAAGAAAGATGTGATCGTCAAAACCGGACGGGGACTGATCGACATCAATAAAAAGAAAAGTGAACCTTTTAATCCCTTAATCAGTAAAAGTGATTGATTTGGACTGACCTGTTCCTGCTGCATTAACAGTAACCTTGCGGTACAGGCAATCTGCCATTTCGCAGAGTCACATAAACGTGATAAATTTTAAAGCTCACGGAGGTGGATACAGTTGGCCAACGTTTTCGCGAAAATATTCGGTAGCAAGCACGACAGGGACCGGAAAAGACTCGAGCCACTGGTTGACGAGATAAACGGTTATTACGATGATCTCCATTTTCTGAGTGATGATCAACTGAAAGGCAAAATTGCCGATTTCAAGATCAGAATTCAGGAATATACAAGCGAGATCCAGGACGAAATACTCAATCTCAAATCGGAACTTCGGCGCGACAGAACCGCGGATGAGGTGAAAATTGATGTGGAGAGTATAAGGCAAGAGATCAAGTCGCTCGAAGATAATGAGCAGAAGCAGACGGAAGAGATCCTCGAAGAGCTCCTCCCTGAAGTCTATGCGGTGGTCAAGGAGACATGCCGGCGCCTTGTGGGGCAGTCCTGGCATGTAAGCGATATTGATGCAACGTGGGATATGATCCCATTCGACGTTCAGCTGATCGGAGGAATTGTTCTTCACGAAGGCAAGATCGCCGAGATGGCCACGGGTGAAGGGAAGACGCTCGTTGCAACACTTCCCATTTTTCTCAATGCGCTGACAGGGAAAGGCGTACACCTGGTGACCGTGAACGATTATCTGGCACGCCGGGATTGTGAGTGGATGAGAAAGCTTTATGAATTTTTGGGTCTCACGGCAAACTATATCACGAACGACATGTCACCTGAGCAGAGAAGGCCGATCTATCAGGGCGATATTACTTATGGCACGAATAATGAATTCGGCTTCGATTACCTGCGCGACAATATGGCCATCAGGCCCGGTGATGTCGTTCAGCGCAGGCATCATTACGCCATTATCGACGAAGTGGACTCCGTATTGGTCGATGAGGCCAGAACGCCACTGATCATATCCGGCGCAGTGGATCATTCCACGCAGAAGTTCGATGAGGTGAAGCCCTATGTCGCTCAACTGGTGCGGAGTCAGACCAATCTCGTGAACAAGATCATACAGGAGGGAGAGCGTCTTCTGGAGGCGGGCGACGAGTATGAAGCGGGTATCAAACTCTTGCAGGGATTGCGTGGTTCGCCCAAGCACAAGAAGTTGACAAAGCTGATGCATGAGGTCGGCGTGAAAAAGCTGATCCGTCGCGTGGAGAATGACTATATGCGCGATAAAAAAATGGGGGAGATCGACGAAGAACTGTTCTACGCCATCGAGGAGAA
>JAZBPW010000083.1:0-23931 GCA_036351795.1 Candidatus Zhuqueibacterota bacterium
ACCACCGATTAACAGTCCCGCCATAATCCATGGGTTGTTGATTTCCAGAGAGAGTTTTTCAACACCCATTGCTGCCGCGGCCGTCTCCCGGTACGCAGCGAAAAGCGCAAGCGCTGTCAGCGCAGCCGAACCGATAGCAAAACCTTTTCCAATAGCCGCAGTCGTGTTTCCGACGGCATCGAGCTTATCGGTGCGTGTTCTCACTTCATGTGGCAGCTCAGCCATTTCAGCACATCCACCCGCATTATCCGCGATCGGACCATAAGCATCAACAGCAAGCTGGATACCCGTTGTCGACAGCATACCCAGGGCCGCGATAGCGATCCCGTATAGTCCTGCAAAGTGGTGCGCCAGAATTATGGCTACTGAAATCGTAATCACAGGCCATGCCGTCGAATACATACCGTTTGCAATGCCGGCGATTATGTTTGTCGCTGAACCTGTCTCACTCGCTTTAGCAATCTCTTTGGAAGGTTTACGCATCTCCGACGTATAGTATTCAGTCAGGATGCCAATGAGAATGCCTGCCAGTAAACCAAACACTGTTGCGATGAAAACATCCAGCGCAGAGACCATTTTGCCGGACATGGCAACCTCTTCAGGCATAGAATGCTGAATAATAAAATAGCTGACCAGTATCATGAATGCCCCGGCCCCGAAAGTACCCAAATTCAACGCCTTCTGTGGATTACCCCCCTCTTTCGTTTTCACAAAAAACGTACCGGCAATTGAGACCAAAATACCTGCGCCGGCCAATATCAGCGGAAGATATACGAGGTTTCGTGCTCCAGCTGCCGCCGCCAAAACCATTGCTCCAATAATTGAGCCGACATACGATTCGAACAGATCTGCGCCCATTCCGGCAACATCGCCGACATTGTCACCGACGTTGTCCGCAATCGTGGCTGGATTTCTCGGATCGTCCTCGGGAATTCCCGCTTCAACTTTACCAACCAGGTCCGCGCCTACATCCGCCGCCTTGGTGAATATCCCGCCTCCAACACGCGCGAATAACGCGATAGAAGAGGCGCCCATTGCGAAACCGGACAAGATTGTGAGTACCGCAGGAAGATCAGCATCTGATTCGTTCCCTCCATAAATCCAGAACAGAATCGCCAATCCCAGCACACCCAGTCCAACAACGCTCATACCCATGACGGATCCGCCATTAAAGGCGACGTTGAGCGCTGAATTTAGCGAATTCCGGGCAGCCTGCGTCGTTCGATTGTTCGCCAGCGTCGCTACCCGCATACCGAAAAATCCTGCAAGACCGCTGCACAACGCACCCACCACAAACGATACGGCTACAAGACCGGTACCTCTGGAGAAATTTCCCCAGAACAGAAGTACAGCGACGGCGAGCACAAATATCGAAAGGATTTTATACTCCCTTGCCAAAAACGCCATTGCGCCCTCGCGCACAGCATCACCAATAGCCTGCATTTTTTCATTACCAGGATCTTGCCTGGCGATCCATCGACTTCGCCAGAAAGCGAAAAGCAGTGCCAGAAGACCACTCACTATCACAAAAACTATTGTCACACCCATTCGTCTCTCCCACAATTACCTGAATTTCAGACTGCGTTATATTCCGTCATCGTCCTCTCAAGACCGAATTCTATGAAGCTAAGCACAGCTTCGACTGATTTATTAACACTCTCTAGAATGATCTCATTCTCCTTTTTATTGAAGGCATTCAATACAAACCTGGCTGCATCGCCGTTTTTAAAATCAGCACCAATACCAATGCGAAGTCTGGGGAAATCCTTAGTCTTGAGGATATTAATAATTGATGAAAGTCCGTTATGACCCCCATCGCTTCCCTGACCTCTTAACCGGATTCTCCCGATAGGAAGATTGAAATCATCGCAAACAATCAATGTATGAGAAAGATCAATTTTTTTTTTATGAACAAAGAAATTGACTGCAATCCCGCTTTCATTCATATATGTCTTGGGTTTCATTAAAATGACACTCTTTCCGCATGCACTGGTAGATGCATATAAGTAGGATTTTCTCTTGATAAACCTGCTACCAAGCTGATCAGCCAGAGCATCTAAAACCATGAAACCGACATTGTGACGGGTTGCACTGTATTTCTTCCCGGGATTACCCAATCCCACGACAAGAAACATTATTCACTTTCTTCTTCTGTCTGCTCAGTTTCACCAGCTTCTTCAGCGCCATCTTCTCCTTCAACACCCTCTTCTCCTTCAACCGCAACCTCTTCAGAGACCTCAGGCACAGATGCTCTGACTATGGCGACGTTCGCAACCATGACT
This sequence comes from Candidatus Zhuqueibacterota bacterium, assembly GCA_036351795.1. Lineage (GTDB taxonomy): Bacteria > Zhuqueibacterota > Zhuqueibacteria > Thermofontimicrobiales > Thiofontviventaceae > JAZBPW01. The sequence goes on from JAZBPW010000083.1 coordinate 2,283, forward strand.
TCAGGATCGTTCAGTACTTCAATTTTTTCCGTGATCAAATCTTTGATATGGATTGAATCTCCGACCTTTAGTTCGGACACGTCCACTTCAATAAATTCGGGGATATCCAATGGCAGACAGCTGATTTCAACCTCATGCATTGAATGCATCAAGGTACCGCCTTCCTCTTTGACGCCAACAGGTTCACCTGAGAGTCTTACGGGAACTGAAACATTCAACTTTTCTTCAAGTTTAACGCCCATAATATCGAGATGGATCGGGTTGTTTTTTACAGGATCAAACTGTATCTGCCTCAAGATGCATTTTTTCGGCTTTTTTTTGTCAATCGAGACATCGATCAATCCACTGCTCAAAGAAAGAAAGTGGTGTAATTCCTTTTCATCCACTGTCAGCGTGACCGATTTCTCATTATTTGCGTAATAGACACACGGTACTTTTCCTTCCCTTCGAAGCATTTTGGCCGCCTTCTTGCCGGTGTCTTCACGTTTTTGTGCATTTAAAACGATTTGCGACATGATTTACTCTCCATTCATTGCATCAATCAAATAGACAACTGATCGATTCATTCTTATGAATTCTTTTTATAGCCTCACCGAAAAGCCATGAGACCGATAACACATTAATTTTATCAGATATTTTGTCCGGATTTAAAAATATTGTATCCGTAACCGTCACCTCTGTGATCACAGGATCAGAAAGCCTTTTCAGCGCTTCACCGGAAAACACAGGATGTGTACAGGCTGTATGAATATTCTGTGCACCGCACTCTCTTAATGCCTTGGCAGCGTTCACTAAAGTGCCGGCCGTATCAATGATATCATCGATGATGAATACATTCTTGCCAGCGACATCGCCGATGATATTCAGTACCTCTGAGATATTCTGTCCTTTTCTTCTTTTATCAATGATGGCAAGAGGCGTTCCAAGCCTTCCCGCATATGCTCTGGCAAGCGCATTACTGCCGATATCCGGAGAAACAACGACAAGGTTTGAAATACTCTTGCTCTTGTAATACTCACCCAAAACAGGCGACGCATACAAATGATCCAGGGGGATATCGAAAAATCCCTGAATTTGCGGTACATGCAAATCCATTGTCAACACACGATCCGCACCTGCCGTTGCAATCAGATTTGCCACGAGCTTTGCGGTAATCGCGACGCGCGGTTGATCTTTCCGGTCCTGGCGCGCATAGCCGAAATATGGTATCACGGCCGTGATCCTTCTGGCGGATGCCCTGCGGGCCGCGTCGATCATAATCAACAACTCAACAAGGTTATCAGAGGGTGAGTGAGTGGATTGAACGATGAAGACATCTTTACCGCGAATGTTTTCACTGTATTTTACCCAGATTTCACCATCAGAAAATTTTCTTATTTCCCTTTTCCCAAGCTCAACACCCAGCTTCTCCGCAATTCTGTCGGCTAGCAACTCATTGGAATGTCCGGAAAATATTTTTAACCTGTTAGTCATTTTCTCTCCAATACAAAAATGACAATATTCTTCTAAGGATTATTCTCATGCGATCAGCGAGCGGTGGAAAAACAATTTTGAGGATTTGACTCTCCATCAATATGATTCCCGTCATATTGTGTCAGGAAAGCTGGGGCGGGAGGATTCGAACCTCCGCATGCAGGGACCAAAACCCTGTGCCTTGCCGCTTGGCGACGCCCCAATATGTTATCAGCTTCTAATTCATTTACCCAACATTAACTTTCTGCCTCATTTCCTCCCTGCGCATCCTCTACTATTTGGTGATACCTTTCAAGAATCTTCTCTTCAATGAACTGACGAAATTCATTTGTGATCGGATGAGCAATGTCCCGAAACGTTCCGTCAGGCATCTTTCTGCTCGGCATACTGATGAAGTATCCGCTACCTCCCTTTATCACCTTCATGCCCCTCACTACGAAAATATCATCGAATGTCACATTCACAAATGCTTTTAGTTTCTCCTCATCCCGAAGTGTGATGTTAATTTCTGTGATCTCCATTCCTCTCTCCTGTATGGTTGAATAATTCTTTCACAAAAGATGTGTGCATTTAAAAAATATTGAAAAGGAGAAAACCAAACAATTGATTCAAAGAACATATTTTGCACAATATTCTCTATGTCGCTTTTCTTAAAACTAAAAAAAACGTCGTCTAATTTAATTATTTTTTTTGAATTTGTCAAGTTAAATTTAACTTAAATTAATTATTTAGGTGCTGTTCAAAATCCTCTCTGAGTAATCCCATAACATAAAAATCGATATATTTACCGTTTCGAAACATTGCCTTTCTCAGCACACCCTCTTTTTGAAAACCGGATTTTTTATATATTTTAATAGCCGCGGCATTCTCGGCGCAGACATGCAATTGTATACGGTTCAAATTAAGCGTATCAAATGCGTATCTCACCATCAACTGCGTTGTTTCAAATCCATACTTTTTCGACCAATATTGAGGATCAAGAAGCGCCAGGTAGAATACTGCAGCACGACTCACATAGTCCAACCTGAAGAAGGCTGTCAATCCAACGATTTGATGTGATTTCTTTTCAATAATCGCTAAAATTATGGATTCTTTCGAGGATTGATATACAGACAACTTGTCGACAGTCTCCCGCAACCCTGCCGGGAAAGCCAGGAACAGCTGTTCTCTGACGACAGGATTGTTCTCACCTCGATTAATGAAAACATGATCACCCTCCTCTACAGGCCGCAGGTAGACCTTGCTGCCTTCAAGAAACATGCTGCTGATTTTTCGCTCCGACATCAGGTGTCCTGGGCTTTCATCTCTTTGATGATCTGAACTCCCGAGCTCGTACCCAGCCGGGAAGCGCCTGCATCTACCATCTTTTTCGCATCGGCGTACGTTCGAATACCGCCGGCTGCTTTAACTTCAACTTTGCTGCCCGCAACCGCTTGCTTCATTAATCGAACATCCTTTTCCAGGGCTCCTCCACCACCAAAACCAGTAGATGTCTTAACAAAATGTGCTCCAGCCTCCACCACAATCCGGCATGCCTTCACCTTTTCATCATCGTTTAAAAGGCATGTCTCTATAATCACTTTGCACCTGGCGCTCTGTGCAGAACAAACGCGCACAACTCCAGTTATATCGGAAAGAACAAGCGCGTGATCACCGCTTTTCAGCGCCCCGACATTCATCACCATATCGATTTCGCGAGCCCCCTGCTCAATGGCCTTTTCAGCCTCCAATGCCTTGATCTCCGGCATATTCGCTCCCAGAGGAAATCCTGCCACAGTACACACGTGAATATCAGTCCCTTTTAGATAACTATACGCGAATGGTACGTGCACAGGATGTATACAGACCGAAGCGAAGCCATACTCAGCCGCCTCCCGGCACAATCTCTCTATATCTGCGCTTATGGCATCAGACTTCAACAGTGTATGATCGATAAATTTGGCTAAATCCATGCTATGTGGCACTCCCGTCATGTTGATTCTATAACGATGTAACTTCAAACATAACTAATTTGAAGTCAAATAGTTACATTAAATATACAAAATATCCCTCTCCCTGTCAAGAAAAATGTGAATCCGGGATAGGCCAATATTCATGCATCATTGAATATCGCTTGATTTTCAATCGAATTTTCATTAAATTTAATGCCTACAGAGAGGTAATTCATCGCCACATGGAAAAAGTCTACTTCATTTCAGATATTCATCTGGGAGCGGAAACAGAAACAACTCGAGAGCACAAGTTTTCGATGTTGAATTCATTCTTTGATGAGATAAACAAAAAAGGCAATTCGCTGTTTATCGTCGGGGATCTATTCGATTTCTGGTTTGAGTATAAATACTATATACCTAAAAAGCACTATCATATTTTTTTTAGACTTTCAAAATTAATCGAAAACGGTGTGAACATCCACTTCCTGCCCGGGAATCATGATTTCTGGACTGCAGATTTTTTCCAGAACGAGATTGGGATTAAAGTACATAGTGAAACATATTCAGCAGAAATGCAGTCTAAGAAAGTGTTTCTGTTTCATGGAGACGGTATTTCAAAAAAGGATGCCGGGTACAGATTTCTGAAGAAAATTACTCGAAATCCAATAAATATATTTTTATTTCGTCTCATTCATCCGGACCTGGGCGCAACGATTGCAGATAAAGCGTCCCACACCAGTAGAGCGTATACATCAAGTAAAGAGCTGGATGATGAAGCGGATTACCTTGAATTTGCAAAAAGAAAATTTGAAGAGGGCTATGACTATGTCATTACCGGCCATTCTCATCGTCCTGAAATTGAATCAGTTGCCGGGAAAACAATGATAAATCTCGGTGACTGGATCAACCACTTCTCCTATGGTGTGCTCTCGGGAGGAGAACTGAGTCTGAAATTTTGGAACAAGGAAACAAAAGATTCATGAAAAGAAAAATTCGAAGTGACAACAGTGTGAATATCAAACCAAAAACACCCGCTTTATTAAAATGGGTGAAGACATTCTTGTACCTCGGGATTGCGCTGGCGATTGCGATCATCATTTGGTTTATCTATCTGGCGAGGGATTTACCTTCACTGGATCAACTGGAGCAGTATGAACCCGATCTTGCCACCAAAATAATCTCACAGGACAGCGTTGTTATCAAAGAGCTTTTCACTCAAAAAAGAATATTCATTCCTCTTGAAGAGATACCGGATTACATGTGGCAGTCCGTTCTTGCAACCGAAGATCACACCTTTTTTCAACACTGGGGAGTAAATCTCAAGCGGTTTGTCTATATCATGGGTTTGAATTTGAGCCGCATGCGATATGAGCAGGGAGCGAGCACGATTACTCAACAATTGGCGCGCCAGCTATATCTTGGGCTCGAAAAAAAGGTGACGCGCAAAATTCGTGAATGGATAACCGCCGTACAGATCGAACGCGCCTATACCAAACACGAAATTCTCGAGATGTATCTGAATTATATGAATTTCGGACACGGTAATTATGGTGTTGAGGCAGCCGCACAATATTTCTATGGAAAACATGCGCGAGAATTACAGCTCGATGAATGTGCCATGCTGACCGGGCTTCTGCAACGTCCAACAACGATATCGCCCTATACTCAGCTCGATTTTGACAACCCGCAACCAGATAGCACGCTACGGGCTTTCAGACGACGCAACCTGGTGCTTCGCAATATGCGCAGAAGGGGGATCATAGATGATGCTATCTACAAAGAGAGTATTCAGGCCCCTATATTTTCCAAGCTTCGGGAACGCAGCGAGGATGATGAATTCGGCATTGCTCCCTATTTCACAGAACATGTCAGACAGGAATTGCAGAGCCGATATCATATGGACCTGTACAAAGACGGGTATTCAGTTTATACAACTCTGGACACGAGGGTTCAGGCAGCTGCCGAACGTGCTGTAAAGAATCATCTGCCCAAACAACAAAAAGTTCTCACGACATATATGATCAATAAGAACAAGATCGAGGAATTACTCGATCCTGAGATGCTTGAACGAAGAACATACAGAGAGATCAGGAACGACACGCCCTTCGTTGATTCTCTCGTTAATGAGAAAGCGCCTGTCCAGGTGGCGTTAATTGCAATGGATCCGGAAAACGGAGATGTTCTCGCGCTTATCGGCGGTCGCGATTTCGGTGAATCCAAGTACAACCGGGCCATCCAGATGCGGTCACGTCAGCCGGGCTCAACCATAAAGCCGATCATCTACACAGCTGCAATAGACAATGGATACCCACCATGCACAGAATTATTGAATCAACCCGTTGTATTGTACCTTCCAAATGGCGATAGATGGGCACCGCGCAATTACGATCTTTCCAAGGGCGGACCGACGACTTTCAGAGAGGCCCTGCGTCGTTCTCTCAATCTCGTCACAGCCAGACTTGTGCAGGAACTGGTGCCTCCAAAAACTGTCGTTGATTATGCCATAAAATTGGGATTGACAACCAATCTGGTGCCCGTTGATGCCATCGCTCTGGGTGCGGCCGAAGTCTCTCCCATTGAAATGACGACAGCATTCAGTGTTTTTCCGAATCTTGGGGCCAGAGCCAAACCCAGGACAATCATCAAGGTGGTTGATAAATATGGTAATGTCCTCGAAGAACATCCTCCCGAGATGTCCCATGTCCTTCGCGCGGAGACATCATATATTATGACAGATCTCCTGCAAACGATCATGAACAACGGAACCGGTGCTGCTGCGAGATCTGTTTATCAGTTCCTCAGACCCGCAGGTGGTAAAACCGGAACAACAAATGAATTTACAGATGCCTGGTTTATTGGATTCACGCCACAGATTGTCGCAGGGGTTTGGATTGGACTCGATAATCCCGCAATGACACTGGGACCCGGTCAGGCCGGTGCCGTCGCTGCGCTTCCTGTTTGGGCACCATTTATGAAAGTCGCACACGATACTCTTGATCTACCGATCGCCTATTTTAGAAAGCCTCCGGGTGTCATTGAAATGGAAATATGCGCTGAAACCAAACAGATCGCCACGGAGTTTTGTCCAAATATCGTCAAAGAGATCTTCGATGTTAAATTTGCACCAACTGAGGAATGCACGAAACATACTGGGGAGAGCGCGGGATTCTCTAAAACAAACAAGAAGAAACGAATACGTTTTTGACACACCATCGCGGACAGTACCTGTCTCAGACGTTGTGCATGCTACAACAAATTTCCAATAGAGAGGGAAATTACTCTTGAGCGGGCGATTCGTTGGCAATGTTATCTATTAATACGGCCACTTGTAAACACCGCCGCTGGTTGCATAGGCGAGTATCAATGAATCTTGCTCTGGTTGACTCTCAGAGATTTGTACGGCTTTCAGCAGGCGTTCCTGAATATCTTTATCAGCGATATCAGCGTCGGTGTAAACAACAGCAATGACTTGCCCCCTTTTTACTTTATCACCGTTTTTTTTATGAAGCACAATACCTGCTTTGTGGTCAATTTCGGAGGACATCGTCGCGCGTCCCGCGCCAAGATGCATTGAAAGTTCTCCGATCTGTCTGCCATCGATCGCTGAAACAAAGCCGTTCCGTTCGCTCACAACTTCATAGCTCCGCTTAGAATCCGGGTACAATGACGTATCTTCAATGAAGCGAATGTCTCCACCCTGATCTGAAACGATCTTTATAAAACTGGAATATGCCCTGCCCGAGCTCAATAAATCCTCAAGTCTTTTATTTGCCTCAGCCAGGGATTTCTCGGTTTTCGATTGAACCAACACTTCTGAGCAGAGAGCCAGAACGACTTCGATCAGATCTTTCGGACCGCGCCCCTTTAGAACCTCGATGGACTCAACAATTTCCAGCCAATTGCCAACAGCATTCCCCAGAGGTTGATCCATGGCAGTAAATAGACAGGACACTTTCAATCCAAAACGGGCGCCTGTATCAATCAGGCTATCAGCAAGCTTCAACCCATATTTCTGATTGGAAAAAAACGCTCCCTTTCCAATTTTTATGTCCATCACCAACGCATCTATATCTTCTGCAAGTTTCTTGCTCAATATACTGGCCGTGATCAAGGGAATCGATCTCACCGTGGAGGTGCTGTCGCGCAGCGCATACACCCTTCTGTCCGCGGGTGCCAAATCAGCAGTCTGTCCGATAAGTATTGCACCCGTTTTCGACAACTGCTCCCCGCATTCATCAAGAGAGAGATTCGTCGTGAAGCCTGGTATAGATTCCAGCTTGTCCAGAGTCCCGCCCGAGTGCCCCAGTCCCCTTCCACTGATCATAGGGACAATAATGCCCGCCGACGCCAGCAAAGGAGCCAGGATAATTGAGACTTTGTCTCCGACGCCACCAGTACTGTGCTTATCCGCTTTGAAAGCATCGATGGATGAGATGTCGAGACGAACTCCGGACTCCAGCATTGCCAGTGTCAGGTGGTATGTCTCCTCATACGTCATCCCCTGAAAATAGACAGCCATCAAAAAGGCTGATAGCTGATAGTCTGGGACCTTATCGCTGATGATATATGTCAATTCGTCTTTGGAAAGTTCTTTTCCGGATTGCTTCCTGCGGATGATTTCTTGTGCAGTCATTGCATCTTCGCGTTAATGATTCAAGGCTTTTCAAGACCTAACATTTGCCATAATACTTTATCGACATTTGGCGGGACGTCTTCATCGATCAACTTCCTGCAAAATGCCACCGTTTGTCGCATGGTCTCAATTTGAGCGCAACAGTCCTGACATTCACGCAGATGTTCCTCCAATTCGCTGCAAAATGAAGAGTTGATATCCTCCTCAAAAGCATCGCATATCATATCGAAAAAATGTGAACAGTCATTCTTCTTTGCCATTGATAAACTCTGATAAATTCTCGCGTAGAAAAAGTCTCGCTCTGTGTAAATTGGATTTTACAGCCGGGAGCGACATATCCAAAATATTCGAGATCTCCATTAATGAAAGGCCCTCGATGTCCTTCAGGACAAAAACAGACCGGTGCTTTGGCGGTAGCATATCAATTGCCACTCGCATTTTATCTTTTAACTCAGTATTCAGCAGATCTTCCAACGGATTTGCATGAAATGATCTGAGAATATTCGAATAATCTTTTGACGCATCCTCCTCATCACCATCAATAGAAACATATTGCCGCTTCTTCTTGCGCAATCGCATCAATGCCTGATTGGTTGCGATTCGGTAAATCCAGGTGGATAATTGAGACTCTCCCTTGAATGTGTCGATCGATTGCAAAATCTTGAGAAAAGTATCCTGCAATACGCATTCGGCTTCCTCGTGGTTGGATAGCAAACGCAATCCGAGGTTATAGACCATACGTTCGTACTTTTCTACAATAAGCGCTTTTGCCCCTGGATCACCCTTTTTCGCTCTTTCGATAATTTGTTCTTCTCGAACATCATTCATGCATCAAAAATAATGAAAACTGACTATAAAAACAAGCAGATTTTCAGTTAACTCGGGACGTTGCTCTGGAAGAATTTAGATCATTCGACAATTTCATATCGTGTGATAATTTCCGCGGTCTTGCTCAGCATCGCGGAAGCAGAACAATATTTGGTCTCAGACAGTTCGATTGCCCGTTCAACATCTCTTTCTTTGATGTTCTGGCCATACACGATAAAGGTAATCTCTATTTTTGTAAAGACTTTTGGGTGATCGTCAGCCCTGTCAGCCTTCATCTTAATTTCAAAATCTCTGAAAGGGACACGTTTCTTCCGCATGATCGATAATACATCCATTGCGGTGCATCCGCCAAGACCGAGTAAAACCATTTCCATCGGCCGCATTCCGGCACTGAAGCCCCCCAAAGATTCAGGTCCGTCCATAGGCACCCAATGATTGGTTTCACCTTTACCGACCATCGCCATCCCATCAACAAGTTTGATATTTGCATTCATGGTTCATCTTTCTCCTGTTCAATTTTATATTTCATTCTGCAACAGAATCGATTTTTCATCTTTCAGTACTTGTTTATCAATCGATAACAATACGCAGCATTCGCACAATGTCACACGTCAACTAGATCGAACATGACAATACAGATTGGATGTATTTCATTCAAATAGGATTCATCTTCTTTTTTAATGACAATGTAAGAAGATAATTTCAGTCAGAGAATCTTTACAAGCCTGCACTCTCTGCGACTTTCAACACTGCCCTAAATTCACCATCAGACACTCGTCTATTGATTTCAGGAAATTGATCCGACCGATAGCAAGGCCTGAATTGCTTCATAATATTGACATAAGAATCGCTTGAAATACATCGTGAAATAAAATTCAATATTTCTCTGCTGTCGTCACTCGCTCCCGGCATCACAAGATGCCGGATGATCATCCCACGCATGGCAATATTGTTTAGATCGGTCTTCAAATCTCCAACCTGTCTATGCATCTCTGAAAGCGATCGTTTCAAAAACGAGAAATACTCCTGCGCGTTCAAATACTTTTTTGAGCGATTCTCTCATGCAAATTTCGCGTCTGGCATGTAGATATCGATGATGCCATGGAGAAGCTCGAGTGTTTCCACTGATTCATATCCGTTGCAATTGAATACAATCGGCACACTCAGGGCTTTTTCGACAGCCTCGGGAAGTGCGTTTACGATCTGTGACATATAGTGTGTTGGAGAGACCAGATTGATGTTTTGGCAGCCCTTGTCCTGCAATGAGATCATCATCCCGGCAAGTTGCGATGCGCCAACCGTCGTCGTATAGACCAGGGTATGAAGGTGAATGATAAACACATTCTTTAGATTGTACTTCTTAATATTTTTGCGGCCTCCTCCGGCGGAACTGAATTTATCGGAAATCCGCTACCCGTCTCCATACTCGTATACGATTTCAATCGTGGCATAATTTCAATATGCCAGTGGTAGTCTTTCACCAATGTCTGCCAATATCCCCGTCTTTTGCCTGCAATTAAGTTCGGTCCTGAATGGATTTCGAGATAATAGTCAGGCTCTTTAAGGCATTTGTGTATTTTATAGATCATCTGCTTTATGACGGACGCCAATGGCTTAATGTCCTTCGACTGTTCGAAAAATGTCTCATGTCTCCTGGGCAGTATCCATGCTTCGAATGGTCTTCTCGACGCGAAAGGAGAAAAAGCGATGAACGTTCCATCATCAATGATCAATCTTTCCTTGTCACGAATTTCCTGATGAATGATATCGCAAAACAGACAACGCTCTTTGTAATTATAGTGCTGCCACGCGTTCATCAGCTCATCCTTAACCCGTTTAGGGGTAATCGGAGAACCGATGATAAAGGAATATGAATGCCTGGCTGTCGCTCCCACTTCCTCGCCATAATTTTTATGGACAAGTATATATCTGAAGCGTTCATCCTTCTTCAGATCGATGATCCTTTTCTGAAAAACTTCGAGGATCTCAGCTATTTGCGACTCACTCAAGTCCACCCATGTCTCATTGTGCCGCGGCGTCTCTATGACAATTTCGTGAGCACCAATTCCGTCAATGACGTCATACATCCCCACGCCCCGGCTATTGATGTCACCATATATTTGCAGCACAGGTTCTTTGTCAGGGATCACCCGAATCCGCCACTCCGGCCCGTCCTTGCGGGAACCATTATCTCTGACAGCCATTATCTCATTCGGGGTCTTACTCTCTTGTCCCTCACAAAATTGACAATTTGTATGGTTGAACTTTTCCCTCGGATTTCCGGCAACAAGCTTGTCGATATCAAGTTCGTTCATCACAATAATGACCCATCTGCCAGTGACTGGATCACGTCTTAGCTGGTTCATGGCAATCCCTGCGCAATTATATCAAATAAAATGAGCACTGTATCAAAACTTCACTATTATGACCTGTGCCACAATATATCAGCTAATTATACCTATAGAAATCTATATGTTGCGGTATTCACAATATATGGGAGACTTTTAATACATCCCCTCTTTCTTTTGTCACTATATTTCTTCAGCCTCTTTCTGAGCCTCTTCCTGATCGTCGTCTTCTTCCTCTTCTTCTTTATCGACCCGCTCGAGAAGATTGTCCTTCTCTTTCTTCTTGCGCAAAACAAGATAGCTCAGTGTCGTCGCAACATTGAAATTCGCCAATCCATAAGACAGTACCCATCCTCCAATAACAAGCATCATAAGGGCAAATATATGTGATGACACATTTAAAATTGCAGGCAGCTTGAGCTGTAAAAATTCTCTGCCAAAATAAAACTTGGAAAGATTCTCTCCGCAAATTGAATTCAACCAATCGGTGAATGAGGCGATCCATCCGCTCAACACATACATGCCGTGCCCCATCATATTTATATATTTATCGCCGATGATCGATGCAGCGATCGCATCGACGACAAGAAAAGCACGTTTGACCAGAAATGCAAACACCACAATACCTGCTATGGATAACACAAGCGAAAGGGCCTGGTACAGTATCATTCTCCAGGGTTGGCTCCAGAATGTGGAGAACGACTGAAAAACGGCTTCAAACGCATCGTCATCCGTCGTTGCGATCACAGAAGGTGTATACACAAGTGATACCAGAAGAACAATGGCAAAGAACACAATCAGCATTCCACCGATAATCCACAGGGGCATGAATAGTGACAGGCCTAATTCCCCGACAAAAGGTATTTTGGCAAGCAATCCAACGACAACACCTCCGAGTACAAGCAGTGCGATTAATATCGCAATTGCTACCGGAGACATAGCCACTGAAGCCATCTTTCTAATGGCGAAACGGAAAGACTCCCGCCAGGTATAAAACGTATTCCCCTTCAAAAGCATATATGTTGCTCTTGATACAGCCGTTGATGTTATCATGTAAAAAAGAACCAACAGTACAACGCCAACGATGAAAATGATCCAGCTATACCAGTTTGCATCGACGCGTGCCAGACACGGGAAAAGCCCCATCTGCCCCCACATTTCGGTAAAACCCTTACCAGCAGCCATAAGGCTTGCATATGTAAACACCAGATATATCAGGTAAGCGGCTACCATGCCAACAAACTGAATCCAGATTCGTTGTACACTGAAAGCGATTCTATTGCTCTTGAAAATATCCTTGAAATCAAAATACATAGATCTCATTTTACCCTCCATTGATAATTCTAGATCACTGGTTTGACTATGCGAACTTGTATGATTCTATTTTTTTGAATTTTTTCAACGATAAACATATATCCTTCATACTCTATCTCATCCCTCTGGCTCGGGAAAGAACCTGTGATATTCAGGATAAGTCCTCCAAGACTCTCATATCCGGCATCTGTCGGTAAACTGAGATTCAGTTCAGTATTCAATTCATCGAGATCGATCTTTGCGTCGACCATATAAGACCCATCCTCCAGAATCTGATAGAGTCTTTTTTCTATGTCATATTCATCGTGAATTTCACCAACGATCTCCTCGATGACATCCTCAAGCGTTACCAAACCGGCTGTACCGCCATACTCATCGACGACAATGGCCATGTGCGTCTTTTCTCTTTTAAAGTCCCTCAGCAGTTCATCCAGCATCTTGCTCTCAGGAACAAATAGTGCGGGACGTATCAATGTTTCCAGTGTAATATCTTCGCCCTTGACATTCAATGCAGTGAGAAGCTCCTTTGCGTGAAGCGTTCCCATGATATTATCAACGCCATTGTCATAAACCGGTATCCGGGTATGTCCTTTGTCTCGGATAATATCCACCAGTTCATCGATTGATATTCTCTTGTCAACACATACCATATCCGTTCTGGGTATCATGACCTCTTTCGCCGAAGTCTGGGCAAACTCAATGATCGAATGAATCATTTCCTTCTCTTCTTCGATCAATGCTCCTTTCTCCTCATCCATTTCAATGGATGTCTGTAGCTCCTCTATGGACAGCAGATGGCGGTCAACTCTGGACACCATCATTTTGGAGATCATGATTGGAAATTGATTCAGCATTTTTGTGATGGGGTATAGTAGATATGAAAATATCATTACAGGGAAGGAAAACGATACGGCGATTTTTTCTGAATTTTTTATTGCAATGAGTTTTGGTACAAGCTCACCAAGGATAAGAATAACAACCGATACAACAAGGATTGAAATCGCTATGATGAACGTTACAGAACCTTTGACATTGCGGGAAAGCTCAATCGCCAGAATAATCGCCACTACCGTAGCCGCCATGTTAACAATCATATTGCCTGTGATGAGTGTTATCAACAGGTCTTTCGGATTTACCAATAAAGATAATACTCTGTCGGCATTTTTATTTCTTTTATCCCTTAACCTGTTTCTATTTTCATTGGATAAAGAAAAAAACGCGGTTTCAGAACTGGAAAAAAAAGCTGAAAGCATCAATAGTATTATGAATAGCAGTATCTGTAAAAACAAGTCACTAAACAACAGATTTATTCCCTCCAGATTGTGATCATTATGACTGGCAGCATTTTTGATAAAGATTCAGGTAGCTATCCTCCAGAGCAGTCATCCGCCTCTTGGATGATTCGTCATCATCCCTATATCCACATAGATGTAACAATCCATGAATGACGATCCTCTGTAACTCATTGTCAAAAGTGACTTCATAATCCTCCGCCTGTTCCTCAACCTTATCCAGATTAACGTATATCTCACCGATGAGGGGAGAGACAGATTCATTTAGAGGAAATGATAGTACATCCGTGGAATAGTCATGATTGAGAAACTGTCTGTTCAATTCAACAATATAGTTCGTGTTTACAAAAATCAGACTGATCATAAATTCGTCGATGTCTTCCTGTTCCATCACAATTTTCGCTATACGAACAAGTCTTGTTTTGACGACGCGAATGGATGCATGGATATTATGTATCTCAATCTTTTTCATCCGCAACTTTCTCTTTGGCGCTTGCCTTTGGAAAAAACTTCTCTTCCTGATTGGGATATTCTATCCTTGCATGAAAAGTACCCAAAAGTACTGTTGAAAAACTTTCTATGATCTTGTTCAGATCCCGCATTGTGAGCGGACATTGATCCAGTTCAAACTCCCTGAATCTTTCATGAACGATGGAAGTGACCATTCCCCGGATTCTGCTGGCAGAAGGATCTTTTAGCGTTCGAGAAGCAGCCTCAACGCCATCCGCGAGCATCACGATTCCCGTCTCCTTAATCGTTGGTTTCGGCCCGGGATATCTGAATGTTGAGATATCAATCTCCCCGTTTTTGTTCTGCTCCATCGCCTTCTTATAGAAGAATGTCATAACATTCGTGCCATGATGTTCCGGTATAAAGCGCTTTATCCTTTCCGGCAGATTGTATTCATCAGCGAGTTCCAGTCCCCGCCGCACGTGATTCGTCAATATTAAACTGCTCATGTTCGGTGATAATTTCTCGTGCGGATTTTTCATTCTCAATGTATTTTCAATGAAATACTCCGGTTTCTCGATTTTCCCGATATCATGATAATAAGCCCCAACCCGTGCGAGAAGCGCGTCCGCTCCGATTGCTTCAGCGGCACCTTCCGCCAAATTCGCGACCATGATACTGTGATGATATGTGCCTGGAGCTTCAACAGCAAGCCGCCTCAACAACGGCCTGTTAAGATCCGACAGCTCCAGTAATCTGAGATCGGTCGTCAAATCAAAAATGTATTCCATGAGAACCTGAAGCCCATAGGCCAGTAGAGGAGATAGAAAACCATTTATGGCTCCATGAAACCAGTATTCAAGCATTTTGGAAAATGAAGTATATCGAAGACTCTCAATGATTGTGATAGATAAAAAATACGCAGCGGATATGATCAATATTGATTTGAGAAACCAGGAACGACTTCTCACCTTTGCCACCGACATCACCGCTCCGGTACCAGCAATGATTGAAACCATTGTGACAATATATTCATTGCCACGCATGGCACCGAGAATAATTGCCAGCGATATCGTACCCACGAACCCCACTCTGGTATCAAAGAAAATCGTCAGCAGCATCGATGCAATGGTAATCGGCAGCAGATATGGAGATTGAACGAGCTTATTCGTGAAAAACGAAAGGGAGGCTACCAGTAGAAAAATCAGTGCAACCAACACTACTTTGCGCTTGTTCCTGAGGAGCCTCCACCGGTTAAATATCAGAAATATCAAAAATATTGATAATCCGAGGCCCACCATCAGGATCTTCCCCGCGTTTCTGATCACTGTAAGGAATTGACTTCTTCCTGCTTCCCTCTCAGCCTTTTCAATAGCAAGTGAATTCAATTTGGCAATGTGTTCTTTGGTTACCTTTTCATATGTATCAAGTATCTTTTCATTTTCCAGAATTGTGCCTTTGGCTCTGGGCACATTCGATATTGCCTCTTCGTGTCGCGCTTTTGTCTCGTCTTTATCGTAGTATACATTGGGGCTCAAAAAATGGACGAAGATCCGGTATGCCACGTTCACCCGTTGTTCATCCCCCTTGAATCCAGCTCGCAGCCGGTCTATAACTACACTTCGTGTCTTGTCAATTGTATAGAAATAATTAAGAGACTCCTCAATTTCTTCGTTTCCAACAAGCAGTGATACTTTTTTTTCTTTGCTGCCAATTCCCCCCCCCAACACCCCTATGCCGCACACATCTCTCATCAAGCGTACCAACGTTTCCTGAAAGGCAATAAGCGTTTCAGTTTTTTCACCAGAATCCGATTGAAATTCCCTTCGCTCGAAAAATCTTAATATGTTTTCATCCGGAGTAATACGATAGGTCTCGAAAAAATTCGCCAGCTGCGTCGTGAGTGCCGGAGATTCTGTATCGTCGCGAGAGTTTATCACATTATTCAATCGATCGAAAAAGGTGGTGATCTGCGATGTTTTATTTACGCACACACTGTCATCTTTTACAAATACCTCCAAAATCGAGGCCTTTGCTTCTTCGATGTCTTTCTGATACTGCTCATCCGTCTTATTGATCGCAAAAGTAAACGGGGCAATAATTCTATCTCCAACGTATATTTCGCCCTCTTTAAGGCTTCCGAACTGCAGAGATTTCCCCCTGGGAAGCATCAGCGAGACCAGGATGAGTACAAGGAAAAGAATCAATAGATTGAAGATATACGCTCTATTTTTCTCTTCTTTACCATTCTTGTCTTTACCACCTCTGATAATGAATTTTCGGGTAATATTTTTCAAACCGTCCATCAATTTCTTATTCATCTCGATCCTGCACTATTATTGTCATATAAATCATAAGCCTTGATAATTTCCCGTACAAGCCTGTGCCGAAGTACATCCGAGTCAGTTAACCTTACAAAATCTATGCCTTCGATATCATGCAATATACCTTGTATCTGAACAAGCCCTGAGGATCGTTTGTCAGGCAGATCTATCTGCGTGACGTCACCGGTTATGATCGCTTTGGAATTAATACCCAACCTGGTGAGGAACATTTTCATTTGATTGGGATTGGTATTCTGTGCCTCATCAAGAATAACGAACGCGTTATTTAATGTTCTTCCCCGCATGAACGCCAGCGGGACGACCTCGATAACTTCGGTCTCCATATATTTCTTCAGTTTGGAAGGCAGCACCATATCAAACAGCGCATCGTAGAGAGGCCGAAGATACGGATCAACCTTTTCCAGCATATCGCCAGGTAAAAAACCGAGACTCTCGCCGGCTTCGACAGCTGGCCTGGCAAGGACGATCTTGCTAATTGTTTTGTCGCGAAGATGTGCCAATGCTATGGCAACAGCGATATAGGTTTTACCTGTACCGGCCGGCCCAATAACAAAAACAATATCATTATTCTTCGATGATTTAAATAATGCTTTTTGCCCATCCGATTTTGGAGAAATCGCACCATCTTTCGTATAGAGTATCACCGAATTCAACCCGGTGTTATTCTCCCGATTGACCGGCGCGCCTGATTTGACCATCTCGGCAACCGTCATGATATCATTTTTATTGAGTTGCTGATTCCTCTCGATCAGTGATGTGAGTTCCTGCAGGACCTTTTCGAAAAGGGAGATTTCCTCCTCACTTCCAATGAGCGTCAGGGCGTTTCCTCTGGCAATGATATTCAACTTGAAGTAACCTTCGAGCAATCGCAGGTGCACATCATTGGTTCCGAATAAATTTAACAGATCCACACCATGAAGCGAAATATTTTTTCTGATTTCTATTGCGCCTTCTGACATAATCTCCTGAATGTTTGTATAATAGAAAAAGCTCTCAGTTATTGAGATATTCAAACAACTGAGAGCTTCAGATTTTCTTTAAAACGGTGTCACCAGACACATGATAAACGCTGTAATGAGCAACTTACAGCGAGAGTGTGTACAATTACTCAGGGAGCTGAAGAACTTGATAAGGATAGATGACATTTTTGTTCTTGATAAATTCCTTATTCGCTTCAAAAATCTTTGTCCACTGAGTTGGATCACCGTATACGTCCGGATTGCTGGCAATTTTAGAGAGCCAGTCACCTTTTACAACCAGGTATTCGTCTGCTCCGGATTCGCGATGAATTTTGAGAATCCAGCCTGGTTCGATCAAATCCGGATCGCTGATCTGATCGGTGTTATAAGAATAAATACGCATCCATTGATATGGATCGTTGTAAATATCGGATTTTCCAGATATTTTCCAGAGGTAATCTCCTCTGACGACGGTATAATCATCGTACATACCCTTCGGCATGCTCGCACGCAATTGAGCAATTTTGCCCTCGATTGTCGCGATCTTGTCCTGCATGGAGCTCAACATGGCAATGTTGCTCTCCTTGTATCCTGCAAGCTGTTGCTCAAGATCATCAATCTCTTTTCTGCTTTTGAACAGTTCCTCAGGGGATAAAGATGATAGTCCATCCAGTTTGGAATTAATGGCATCGAGATTATCGCCAAATTCGTTGACGCTGGCCTCGTCTGTGCCTAACAATGCGTAAATTTCCTGCCATGCATTGTTCATTTCTGCATCAACTTTAGCAGCCTCTTGATTACAAACTTCAAGTTCGGCCTCGAGCTGTGCGATTGCCGCTTTCGCGTCTGCTTCTCTTTTCTGCCACTCCGCAAGCTGGGCATTGTATTCTTCCATGGTCATTTCTTCTTGCGCAAAAGAAACACTGACGGCGAGAACAAGAACCAGAGCGAGCGTGGCAATAATACTTGTGAAATATTTCATTGGATACTCCTTGGTTAGTATTATTCTACGCCTAATTTGCTTTGAATATTCTCTTTTTCGCTCATCGTTTGTTCAAGTTTCTGCTTCTTTGCAGCGAGCTTACTTTCACAATCCGATTTCTCTTGCTGTTTGGCAGCTAAATCTTCCTCAGCTGCAAGAGCGGCTTTTTGGGTCTCTTCGAGAGTGTTTAGCTGCTCTTCATTCGGATGCTTCGTACATCCTGACAGTAAAAATGATCCAAGAAGACATGCAATGGATGCTAAGACTACAAGTGTTCTAAGCGTCTTACGCATTAGGGCTCAACACCTCCTTCCATGATATTGAATTTTGTTGTTCTCAATGCCACCCTTTTCCTCCTTCGTATGTATTTCTGATAACAAGATGACGCATCAAGAACAGCGCTGGTTAATTTCAGGTAATAAGTGCTTTAATAATAACAAAAAAATAGTTCATTGTCAAGGAAAAAATGAGGGTGCTTCCATTTTTCAATCATCCTGCCCGAGAAGCTTCAATCCCAGTTCCTTTAATTGAACTTTCGAAACCGTAGACGGAGAACCATCCATCAGAGATAGCGCGGCCGTTGTTTTCGGAAAGGCGATCACATCGCGAAGACTGTTCACGCCAGCGAAAATCATCGCCAGTCTGTCCAAACCAAAAGCGATACCACCGTGTGGTGGCGCGCCAAGCTTGAGTGCGTCCAGCAGAAATCCGAATTTCTCCTTCGCCTCTTCCTGATCTATTTTCAGGAGAGAAAAAACCTTCATCTGATGTTCGTAAATGTGATTTCTGATGCTTCCGCCTGCAATTTCATGACCGTTCAACACTAGATCGTATGCACGCGCTTTGACATTGCCGGGCGATTGATCCAATTCAGCGACATCATCAAGTTGAGGCGATGTGAATGGATGGTGCATAGCGACATATCTTTCCTCATCCTCATCATACTCCAGCAGAGGAAAATCAGTAACCCATGACAACGCATAGGAACCCTCCGGGATCAATCCTTCATCACGCCCAAGCTTCAACCTCAGATGTCCGAGATAGCGCTGGACATTCTTCTTCTCATCCGCAATGATTAGCAGAAGGTCACCCGGTTTTGCATTAATGTCCCGATTCACTTCCTTAATATCATCAGCGCTGAAAAATTTCGACAATGAAGAATCCCACCCTGGGTCGCCTACCTTTGCCGTCAAAACACCCTTTCCACCAAGATCGACAACAAACTGGTTGAGTCCGTCGGTCTGTTTCCTTGAATATCTAGCGCCACCCTCTAAAACCAGGGCGCCAACCATGCCTCCTTTTCTGATTGTTTCAGTGAAGATCTTAAAATCACAATCCGCAACATGCTGGCCGATGTCCCTGATCTCCATGCCGAATCGTAAATCCGGCTTATCAACACCATATTTCGACATCGCCTCTGAAAATGTCAGCCTTGGAATTGGCCTTTGAATATCAATGTCCAGTATTGCCTTGAAGAGAACGGCCATGAGATCTTCAACGACTGTAAAGATATCCTGTTCGTCGATGAATGACATTTCCATATCCAGTTGAGTGAACTCGGGCTGACGGTCGGCACGCAAGTCCTCATCCCTGAAACATTTTACAATCTGAAAATACCTGTCGAACCCGCTTATCATCAGCAGTTGTTTATAGGTCTGAGGCGACTGCGGTAATGCGTAAAATCTTCCTTTGTGAATTCTGCTGGGAACCAGAAAATCACGGGCTCCCTCCGGTGTGCTCTTCATAAGAAATGGTGTTTCGATTTCAATGAATTCTTTATCGTCTAAAAAATTTCGCATTGCGTTCATGATCTTGTGGCGCATGAGCAAATTTCTCTGCAGTACCTTTCGGCGAAGATCCAGATATCGATACTTAAGCCGCATCTCCTCGGTGGCGCTGACATCATCTTCAACGAGGAAGGGAGGCGTCTCAGACGCGTTAAGAATGGTACAATCATCAACCAGCACTTCGATTTCACCGGTGGGCATATTTTTATTGATCATCCCATCCGGACGCATGCTCACTGTTCCCTGAATTTGAATGACATATTCATGCCTCAAACCTTTTACTTTATTGAACAGAGCATCTCCCTTGACAGGATCGAATACCAGCTGTGTAATTCCGTAGCGATCTCTCAAATCGACAAATATGAGTCCCCCGTGATCTCTTCGCTTGTCGACCCAGCCGGCAAGAATTACTTTTTCGTCCTCATTCTTTCCTTTCAGCTCGCCGCACGTATGTGTTCTTTTCATCGTATATTGCCCAAAATTAAAATGATCAACTTCTATAAAACAGAATAATTGACCTGAATTGAAAATGAATGTAATGATTCCGCTTCACAAATGCAATAGAAATTCAGACGGATACAAAAAAACCGTCACTGTATACACAGAGACGGCTGTCACATCGTCTTAATCCATTGACACATATTTTTCATTCTCTAAAAATATCGAAGATCTTTTCTAAGCGATAATCGTAACACGCCATTAATAGCCAAAAGTATACACCTGGCGAAAAACAGCATCACCCTTCGATGAGTCGATAGCGCCAAAATCATCCCAACGCCGGACCCTGTTCACAACACATCGTTCCACCCTTTGATTGTTTACCGTCGAGGAGAGTATTTTTGCCTCGGTCACGCGTCCATTCGGAGCAATGGTGAAGCGTATGACGATCTTTCCCCGCAATTCAGGATTTCGCTTCAACTCCCGCTGGTAACAGTATTGTATGGCTGAGTTATGATTATTGATCACCGCGGATACTTCGTCCGGATTTCTGCTCTGATTCTTATAGCCATCTTCATTGGCGACCTCTGAAACCGCGGACACAACAAATCCACCCTGCCTGTCCATGTCTTTTGATTTTGCCGTCCCCCGTCCGGAAATGACGCCCCCGATTCCTTCGGAGTTAGATGACCTTGATCCTTTGACATCGCGCCCGCCTGTTCCGGTACCAGTACTGCTACCTGTACCGCCCGTCGTACCCGGTGTTCCTGTTTTGATTCGCTCGACTCCGCTGAGCGCCTTGTCCAGATCGCCTCCGCCGGCATCGACTTCGCTCAAAATATCGGCTGCCTCACTTCCGGTGGACGTCT
>JAZBPW010000084.1:0-2233 GCA_036351795.1 Candidatus Zhuqueibacterota bacterium
AAAGCTGGCTCATCGTTATCCTGATCTTCATTGCCGCGATATTGCTTGCACTGATTGGTTTGAACATGTTTCAGAAAAGAAAAAGTTATCTGTGAGGTATTATCGATGTGGAAACTGCTGAAATCAGAATATGAATATCACCGGTCATCTTTGATCGTCATTACACTGTTTTTCCTGCCAATGATTATTGTGAACATCTTCTACGATGGATTTCAGGGAATTCTGTTGCGCGTATTGGTGATACTGCCCCCGATAATGGGAATCATTGCGGCGCAGGAGGAGAGGTTGTCGCATAAAACACCGATGCGTATGCGACTGCCGTTGTCGCTGCGAAGCATTGCGGTGACACGCTATCTGTTCTGGATTATCCCCTGGATCTGTCTCATACTTTTGGCTGTTTTGAGCAGCGCGATTCGTGGCTCCGTGGAGGGGGATGTCCTGCAGCTGCTGATCATTGCCGGCGCCATGATCGCATTCATGTCGGCTGCTTCCATGCTTGCGGATTTACAATACTGTTTCAAAAGATCTCTGCTCTCGAACGCGATTCGCATACTGATTATCATTCTGATGCTGGCCGCGGTATTCCTGTATCTGGGTATTTCCTTTTCAGCGCGAATGCGCGACATCGCGTCAAATTTATCCGCTTCGCCGAATAGTATCCTCATAATCGTTGCCACGGCAATACTGTTTATGATCACTGGAATTGTCAGTTTTGAATGCAGAAAATCATATCTGGAGTAGAGCTCCGCTGATCGTGATCGAAAGCGCCAGGCAGATTCTACTTACTGCGTAGCATGCTCCTTGGTAATGAATGCCATGGTTTTATCCAGGGACGATGTCATGGGTATGCGAAACCAGCCGCTGTATCGATCTTCAAGTTCTTCGCGAAGCATGTCATTACCGATGGCGCTTTCGGCCGAAACGAAGTAGTCCCTCAAGGTGACGAGTGCGGATTCGTTGCACAGAGGACCATGGCCCGGCACCACGACGTCCGGATCGTAATCATCGATCAGTCTGTTCAGTATGGATGTCCAGCCGCTCACGCTGGCGCCGTCGTCACCAAGCAGAGGGGGATGCCAGCCGTTGAACAGAAGATCTCCTGTGATCAACATGTTCCGATTCTCAAGATAGACCACAACATCATTCCAGGTGTGTCCGCGGCCCATATTCCGCACCTGAACCACCTCGTCCCCGTATCGCATGATGAGCGTGTCGCCCTCTTCCAGCATGAGATCCGGCGCGCGTTCCATGCCCGATGCCTCTTTCCAGTCCTCTTCGGAGTAGGCTCCGGCAACGATCGTTGCCTTCGGGAATCTGGAATTGCCGGCGCTGTGATCGAAATGAAAGTGTGTGTTTACGATGGTCAATACAGCGTCGGGCGCCAGCTGTTCGACCAGCTTGCGAACTTTCTTGCTTCCGCCCGCCATCTTGGTATCGACGATAAGCGCGCTGTCTCCGTCATTGGACGTCAACAGAATGCTGTTGCCGCCGTATCCCGTCATGATGGTCAACTGAAGATCGTGGTCGATCTTCTCGTATGAGAACATATTCCTGAACGTGGGGAGCAGATATATTGCCAGAGCGATCATGGCGACCAATACTATGGCCAGGATGGATAGAATGATTTTTTTCATCGTTTGTCCTTTCTCTGAGTCTTTAAAATCCCCCTGGATTAAAAAGAGTACGTGACGCCGGTCAATTGCTCCGAGTTTTCCCAGAGGATATCGGCGAGGATTGTGTCCTTCGAGCGCTTGCTGGACCCGGCTTTAACCGGAAGTCCGCGGAATCCCATGAATCTGTCCGGACCGAAATATTCGCCGCTGGCAGCGTCGGGCTCTGTGGCAGCGCGCAATGTTGGTAGCGCGCCCATCGCCATGGATTGTGCCAGGAATGTGTTGGCGAAACGGGCGATGGCGTAATTCCGCTGAAGATTCGTGGCACTGTACCCGGGGTGGGCGGCGACGGAAATCAGACCTTTTCCATGCTGGTCTGCCAACCGGCCAAGTTGTCTGGCGAACAGCAGATTGGCGAGCTTGCTGTCGAAATAGGCTCTGTACCGGTTGTACTTATCCGGGTGCCAGGGTGTATCTGTGTGTGTCAGCCGGCTGATCCAGTGCGCCAGGCTGCTCACTGTGACTACTCTCGCACCTGTGGTGTTCAGCAGCCGGTCGAGAAGAAGGCCTGTGAGTGCGAAATGACCGAGATGATTCACGCCGAATTGCATCTCGAACCC
>JAZBPW010000085.1:0-55605 GCA_036351795.1 Candidatus Zhuqueibacterota bacterium
GAAGCCGGGTTTGAGAGGACTCCACGGGAACAGAGGCCCCCGGAAGAGCAGAATGATGATAGCGATGACAACAATAGCGATTGTCCAAATGAGCCATTTCTTCATTTTGAAATCTCCGAGCTGTTTTAGAAAGCAGGGATAGATGACGTGTAATTGCGCAAAGCGATATCTGATCTCTTGCTATTTGTTACATATACGCATGTTCTGTCAATTTGTTTTTATATCAATTCCTAACGTTTGAACAACAGATTGATTATTAGCGTGATCACCAGACTGACCACGATCATGGACGTGACCGGGATGTAAACTCTGCTTCGTTCACCTTCCCATCGGATGTCGCCCGGCAGTCTGCCGAACCAGTTGAGCAGCCACGGTGCGAAATGCAGGATCAGACCGATAACGATGAATAAAATACCTGCAGCAATGAACCAGCGTCCCATCATGCCTCCGTCTATTCAGATATGTTCATCCTGTCCATTAGAATCTCCAAACTTTAGTTGTATTTCTACTTCGAACCGCATCCATAAATGCGGCAAGTTTACCTTCATCAAGTTTCCCGTTGGTCCGCACGCCGGAGCAGACATCGAGCGCATACGGTTTTAAATTCTCTATGGCTGCTGCCGCATTCCCGGCATTCAATCCTCCGGCGAGAAATATCGGGATGTCAACAGCATCGCGTATTCGCTTGCTCAAATCCCAGTCGTGGCATCGCCCGGTTCCGCCAAGTTCCTTCACCGCCTGATCCGGATTGCCGGAATCGAGTAGTATGGCATCGACATGCGGAGCGATGTCTATTGCTTCTTTTATAGAGCTCTCTCCAACCACATGAATGACCTGAACAAGTGCTACGCCGGGCAAGGCCTCTCGTATCTGCTGATGCGTGCCCTCAGCCAACCTGTCGCAGATCTGGATCGCATTTACTGCGACTCGACGCTGCTGGCTGATGATTCCTGTCGCGGAAGAACGACTCGTCAGCAGAGTAGATGTCACGCCGGGTGGTGTTGCGGCTGCGATCTCCGCGATGCGTTCCTCCGGAATGACGCCGGGACCACTCGGCATTTCAGAAACCAGCCCGATCGAATGAGCTCCGTAACGAATTGCCAGCTCAGCCTCATGAAGACTGCTGATACAGCAGATTTTGACACGAGTGGTATATATCCTGAATTCATTCTGCATCAATATTCAAAAAAGGTTGCATTATTCCTGCCTTACAGACGGAATGACATAATTCGCAAGTAAATACTCTATCGATATTTTAGTCTCAGTATAGTAATTACCGGCTGTGGTGACGACGACCATGTTCATTTCGGGACAGATGATGATATACTGGCCGCCCCATCCCGAGGCAAAATAGGCATTAAATTCCTCGTTAAGGACTTTCTCCCATACCCACCAGTGAAAGCTGTAACCATCGGCCCAGGTGAAATTATTCCCGAGCATGGCGGGTGGAGTATGATTCACCGTCGAGATGTCAATCCACTCCTTTGAGATGAGCTGTTCGCCATTCCATGTACCGCCGTTCAGAAAAAGAGACCCGATTTTTGCCATATCCCGCGGGCGCAAGCGTAGATCGCCGGAGCAAAAGATGACGCCATCGGGCAGTTTCTGCCATTCGAAATCCGTTATACCCAGTTTGCTGAACAGATATCGTCTGGAGAATACATCCAATCGCCAGTCCGAAGCTTTATAGATGATCTCACCCAGGAGGTTTGTGTTGCAGTTGGCATAGTCAAAGACGGTTCCGGGAGTATGTTTCATATCCTTTGATAAAATATATTGAATCGGATCCCGGCTGTTGAACAATTGGTTCATGTCGTTTCGACCATCGAAGTAGGAGGTCGATTCATCATCCCAATCGATACCCGATGTCATCATCAGCAGATGCCTTAGAGTAAGCGCTCTCTTTTCAGGCGCCGTCTCAAACAGACTGGAGTACCCGGGAAAGAACTCGAATACTTTCTGATCAATGGACTGAATGTATCCTTTGTCGAGGGCGATACCAACAAGCGCTGACGTGATACTTTTTGTCACCGAACAGAGATTGTGTGTGTCATCGATTGAGAAACCCCTTTCTCCGGTGAATTGTGCCAGGTTGAATTTATCGCCATCGTAATATTCTTCAAATACCAGATGTCCGTCCTTCACGATCAACAGGCTGTGAATACGATGGTTTTCGGTATTCTCCACCATATCCAGCATGTCGAAAAGCAGCCGATCATCCATCCCGACGCTGGAGGGGGCTGCCGTCGACCAGCCGTCGTCTCTCTGTACAGGCGCCTCATACTGCCCTTCATGATCTGAGCCGGATGGATTTTTTCCGTTATCGCAGGCAGTGAAGAGAATCGTAAAGAAGAGGAAATATGTGCTGGCAACGGGCGCGTATGATAACACTCTGCGTAGATTTAACATATTATGCTATCTCCCGCCGGGTGGAGCGTTGATTTTGCAGTCCGGCCATGGCTAAGAAAAAAATAGCCTTACGTGCATGTCGATCATTGATTCTTTTTAATTTCAAATTCGACATGAGAGTACGGAAATTAATCCTTTTCCTTTCCACGCGCAGCGCGGAAGATCATGAGCACACCGAGAAAAATGAAGAGTGCGCTGCTGTAGATGACTCTCAGTCCGTTGCCGAATATGATGATCATGATCGCGATTAGCAGAGAAATGATACCAATGATCAGTTGTGTCTTATTCATGAGTCGCTCCTTTCACATGTTTGTGATCGCGGAGTACCAAAACAACGATCCAGATACCATCACAATCAAAGTTTACTAACATGCCAGTTTTCGTCAACCCACAGTTGAACCACTTTTGCTCCGGGATATTGGGATTGCAGGTATTTTGCGCTTTTCCCGATTTGCTCTATTTGAATTTCCTTTGAAACGGGATTACCTGCGCAGTCGTGGTGACCAGAGATGAAAATCATGGTTGAGCCATGTTTTTCGAGAGAGATCAGTATGCGATTTTTTATGGATTCATGCAGTGCAGTTAATTCTTCTCCGGCCAGGACCTTGCACGGACCTGGTTCCGTGATCGTATCGACATACGCGCACCCGTACTTTTCTTTTACAAACGAGATGATGGGTTCCTGTATCCGGCCATCCATGCAATGGATGGATGTTGTAAATATATTATCCATTTCCCCGATCCTTTCCCGCACTTTTATGTTGGAGTAATGGTTACTTCATAGAAGCGGGTCATGCATCGATTCGTATCCCAATTTTACCCTTGACGCCCTCTTTGTATTTCGCCAAAGCGTCCCGCAGCTCTCCAATGTTGTATATCGCCTCAACCGGAGTGCTCATCATTTTGTTATCAATCATTTCTGCGATCTGCATCAAATCTGATGAGATCGGTTGTACCATTACCATTTTGCATTTCTTCGATGTAAACAGGCTGCGAATTTTATCGGTGAAGAATGTGAAAGCCGGCAGGAGCGTGATGTATACACCACCTGGATTCATGATATTCAGACATTGTCTGTAAGATGACCTGGATGCAACATCGAAGACGATATCGAACTTTTCATCCAAAGCGTTCAGTGGTGTTGCATTATAATCAACGACTTTATCGGCGCCCAGTGATGCCACATAATCCATGCGTCCCGCGCTGCAGGTCCCCCACACTTCTGCGCTATTATACTTTGCGATCTGCACGGCATAGGTCCCGACACCTCCGGAAGCGCCATTCACCAGGATCCTATGTCCGATACGCATATTGCCGATACTCACAAGCGCCTGATAGGCGGTTACCGCCGCAGTAGGAACGGTGGCTGCTTCTGTATGTGAAACTGACGATGGCTTTTTGGCGATAGTATTGATTTTCACGCTCACATACTCGGCGAAACTACCCTGAGTCGTCTTTGTGGAATAGGGTAAAAATCCATAAACCTCATCGTCCTTTACAATGCTTGTCACAGCGGGGCCTGTTTTTTCGACCACGCCGCTGAAATCAAAGCCAAGACCGATAGGAGATTTACCGGAATGTATGAACTTGCCCCCGTTTTTCCCGCTGATGACTTTCAGGTCGGCAGGATTAATCGCCGCAGATTTGACCCTTATCAGAACATCGTTCTCATTGACCTGAGGCATATCCAGTTCAATCTGTTCGATGTCATCAATCTGGCCATAGCTATCAATGACAAATGCTTTCATAGGGAACCTCAAATTTGTATACGTCTTGAATAAATATATAAAAAACTGAAAAAAAAGACAAATGGTTTTAAAGATATGTGCAAATCAAGGAGCAATTTTTTTGATGCGTCCAGCGTCCGGGTCTGAACTGCAAATGCCTGTATTACATCATGCTGCCATTGAAAGGATCAGGCAGGCAGTCTCGATAAACCGTATTTTTCCGCTTCGCCACGCATTATCTCTTTCATCTCTTTGACATCGGGTTCCTGCGGCATTGGAGCTTCGTGTTCAGCAAGAATATTGCCCACCACATCATGCGCCCGCTCTTCAACGGTTCTTCCGTCCTCCGTGAGCCAGCCCTCATAATTTCTCCGGTCGACAATGCTGGAAGGATATGAATATTCTGAGCGCATCGCATCGAGTGTCGAAGGGGACGTCAGAAAGTGATCGCCATCATAAATATTTCCGCGGAGATCTGTACGCATGATCTCATTTTTTAAGGCGATGCCCTTTCTCAACCGTTTCGCCATGCCGCAGATCTCGTTGTCGATGACCAGTTTCTCCAGACTCTGGCAGCGTTCGAAGTCGAGCATGCCGGGGCCGGATATCACGTCGATACCACTCAATGCGGCAATCACCGCACCCATCCCGGTTTCAAAGCCTGCCTGTGCGTCAAGCCCTTTTGCATCACTCAGTGCGATATATGCGTGCGTTGGCAAATGCAGCCTTTTTCCGATCGCGGCATTGGTGGCATCCAGCATCATGGTTTCGATCGCTCCCATGGGCGTCGTCCCGAAACGCATATCCACTGCAGCCGGAGACCCGCCCCAGATGACCGGTGAGCCGGGCTGTGCGATCTGGTGAAGCACAAGCGCGCTGAGATTTTCAGCCGTGTGCTGCACAATGGCGCCGCAAAGATGTGCCGGAGCATTCATGCCGGTCATTGGCATGGAGACGATTTCCGCGGGAATGGAAGAGCGTGCGCACTGCATGAGATTGCGACACGTCAGATCACTCAATCTGAGTGGCGATGATGGGCAGCAATCAAAAATGGCAAAGGGGCGCGTGCCCATATCTTCATCACCTTGCCTGAATACCATCAACAATGCCTTCATCACATCGAAGCCTGTTTTGGAAAAAGTGCCGGTGATGATGGGTTTCGCGCAATACTGCAAAGCGACGAACACACGGTAGCTGTCGGCGACCTCCATGGGGACATCGCCGGATATCAGTGAGGTGGACTGCATTTCGATATGTTTAAGTGAATCCGTCAGCAGACTGATGTCCTTGAGGTCATTGGTCGTCGGCTGGCGCTGACGCTTTGTGGCATAATCGAGAATCGACAGCGCGGACGAGCCGGGATTGAAATGAACAGTCTCCTTTCCCAGCGTCATGCGACGATTGCCATCCCGATCGTACAGGGTAATGGTATCCGGTGCTGATTTAAGGCACGATTCTATGAGTTCCCGGGGTAACCGTGCGCACCGCTTCTCAGAATCGATGTGTGCGCCATTTTCTGCCAGCAGATCGATCGCTGGGGTGTTTTCAGCGCGCACACCTGTGCTCTCAAGCAGGGAAAAGGCGTCATCGATCAATGTGTCAATCTGTTGTGAGTCGAGAATATGCATTGAGGGTGTGAACATGGAGATCTCAATCGTCAGTTGAAACGGTTCATAGTGTCAATGATGCTTATATGTGATTGCATGATCAACGCTCAGCTTATGAATCAGCTTCATTCTGGAAGATGGATTTCACCAGCTTCTTGATCACGATGAATGTAACATCATCGAGCCATTTTATCCTGTTACCGAATTGATATACATCTTGCAAGACCTTATCAACGATCTCTGATGCCGGTCTGTCCTTGATCTTTTTCACTGAGTTCACGAGACGTTCGACCTCGTACGGTTCGCCCTTGCTATTGATTCGTTCAATCAGTCCGTCGGTGAATAGAAGAATGATATCACCTGCGACAAGTTCCTTGAACCCCCGCTTGAGCTCCACATGGGGCATGGGACCGAGAACCAGCCCTCCAACCGGAAACTCTTCAACAGTGTCCCCCTTGAGGCGCAACGGTGACGGGTGCCCGGCATTGACATATATCATGTTTCCGTTCGTTTCGATTTCTGCATAGAAAAGTGAAACAAATGAGGTGGACAGGCGGCTTCTGTGAATGACGTCGTTGAGCTTGCTTAAGGTATGTGTCATTTTCATATGCTTTTCCATCCCCATTCGCAGGCCTGTCACCACATCTCGCACGACGAGCGCGGCGGGAAGACCGTGCCCGCTGGCATCTCCGATTGCGATGCCGAAATAGTCCTCGTCAAAAGTGAGCATATCAAAGAGATCGCCCCCCACGACTTCAGCGGGGATGGATTTCCCCGCAATGTCGAATCCCTCGATTTTCGGAAATTCATTCGGCAACAGACTTCTCTGGATGAGTTCTGCCTGATGAATGTAATTTTGAAAATGTCTGCTTGAATACCTCGAGTTCAGTATCTTGCTTACGATATTCAGGCTTAATTCTATCTCTTCCCGCTGCCAGCCGGGCTTAAGAAGAAAAATGAATATCCATCTTTTATCCTCGAGTATCACTGAAAAAGCAGCAGGCACCTGACCCCATTGGCAACAGAACGCGGAGTGTGAAAGGTCGTCCGCCTCATTGAAAATATAGCAGCTGTGCTCGAGCGTCAGACGTACGACATCATCCTGATCGCTCAGATATGGCACCTTTGCTACATCTTGCTCCGTCGTATGGATCAACTCATAGCGGTCTCCGTCCATTTCATAGAGGAAACCACCGGATATGGAGAGATCCTTTCCGAGGAAGTTCACGAGTTCACTGAGAACAGATGGAAGTATATCGATGCCCTCGATTGTGTAAATATCCTTGATAAGGGAATCGAGTTTTCTATAGAAATCCTTTGGTGTGATCATAAATATAAAGTTAAAACCCTCTCAAGAAAACAGATCTAAAGAGGGTTGAATGTAAGTTCTGCTTGTTACGAATTATTAATGTGCAATTGCTTCGTCAATGCTGTCGTAATATTCAAAGACGTTGTTCAATTTCGTGATCGTCAATGCGCCTTTGATGAATTCGTTTAGATTGGCGAGGGCGAATTTGCCCCCGGAATTTGTCAGCAAATTGAATCCGGTAATCAGAATTGCAAGGCCGGTGCTGTTGATCCGCTTCACATCCGATAGATCAAGAATCACCCTGGTCACACCTTCGCCGATGAGATCCTGTATCTTGCATTCAAAATCTTTTGAGTCGGAAGGTGTCCCCAGAATATTGCTCTGCAGGGCGATCACAGCCGATGTATCCAGTATGTCGTGCTTCATTTCCATTCTAAAATATATCCTTTATAAATCCTATCCTTTAGACGATAATTGCGATAAATAGTTTCAGATTATATCGTGGTAAATGAATCGACGCGCTTTTTGTCCATCTTGACGATGAGTTCCAGCACGAGTTCAACGCAGTTATCGATATCATCCAGGCTCAGAATGCCCACATGAGAATGGATATGACGCGTCGGGATGCCCAGGACAATGCTGGGACAACCGGCTCTGATGAGATGGATGACTCCGGCATCTGTCCCGCCTCCCGCACCCTGGGAAAGCTGATACGGAATGTTACTACTCTCTGCCGTCTCGATGATGAATTCCTTGAGAGCCTGATTCGGTATCATTGAGGCATCGTAAGTCAATATCCCGGGTCCTTTTCCCATGTGTGCCGGCGCCTGGTGGGCTTCGATTCCAGGAACATCGCCGGAGATGTCAACCTCGAGCGTGAGACAGACATCCGGGTCCGCCATCCAGGCAGCCGTCCGTGCACCTCTTAATCCGACCTCTTCCTGCGTCGTTGCCGCCCCGATAACGGTGTTCGGGTGGTCGATCTTGTCCTCTTTCAGGCGTCTTATGACTTCGGATGCGATGAAAACACCGACCCTGTCATCAAAAGCCTTTCCCATGGCCAGTGTCATCTTCCCTTTTTCATGTTCATCGCCATCCTTGATCTCAAAAGCTTTCTTCTCCGTGGTGGAGAACGTCGAGTACGGGACCACAGGATCGCCGATACGGACGCCCAGCTCTTCTGCTTCGCGTCGATTTGCACAGCCGATATCGATGAACATATGCTTCTTCCCGATCACTTTATTGCGCTCTTCCGGCGGGAGCACATGCGGCGGCTTTGAGGCAATGATTCCCTGAATATCGCCTTTTTTCGTACGTATGATCACCCGCTGGCCCAGAAGCACCTGGTCGAACCAGCCGCCCACGGGATTGAAGGTGAGAAATCCGCTGTCGTTCACACTCGATACCACGAATCCCACCTCATCGATATGACCTGGCAGCAGGATGACTGGTTTGTTCGAGCTGCCTTTCTTGTGGAAAAGCAGTGACCCGAGTTTATCCTGCGACACCTTGTCGCTGAACGGTGAGACATATTTTTTAGCAATCTGCAGAGCTTCGCGTTCGAAGCCCGAGGGTCCAAAGCTGTTGCAGAGTGATTCAAGATATTTAAGGGATGATTTTTTCATGGAAATACCTCATGATAATAATTTATGCAATTTGACGAACGGGATGGCGATCCGTGGCGCGGAATACCGTACAGGTTTCTTCTCAATGCATTTTTTTAAATGATGGACAGCCTTATCGACTGTCATCATGAACGGCTTCCTGTCTCCTTTGGCCATTTTTGTGTCGACAAAACCGAATCTGAGATTTGTGATCTTCACAGGACTGTCGCGGAGCGCCAGTGCGAGACTTTCAAGAGTGGCTCTCAATTTCCCGGGGTAGCTATTTGACAGAACCTCTGATATGATGTGCCGGTATTGAGGATGCCTGACCTCTGAATCACTTCTCGAAATCCCTGTGATCGACCAGCCCCCGGAGAGCAGCGATCGGGTGAGTCCGAGGCCGATCCCATCTGAATTCCCGATGATCAGCGCTGTTTTAGGCACCTGATCTCCTTGACATTGTTCAATACGGATAACATTTGTGACACGATTGAAATGGCGATCTCACCCGGCGTTTCGCGTCCGATGTTCAACCCAATCGGAGCGTACACCGTAGAGAGTTGGTCCTCTTTATAGCCCTTACTTTGCAGATTGTCCATCACCTCTTTGACTTTAACATCGGAACCCATCATTCCCAGATACGCACACTTTTGATCTATGAACAATTCGAGCACATCCTGATCAAATTTATGCTGAGGCGTGACGATCACGATCCAGTCATGCGAATCGAACCGGCTGGATTTGATATAATCTGTATAGTCAGAATGAATGAGCCGGGCATCATCTGGGAAGAACTTCTGATCCAGAACTTCTTCGCGCTGGTCGACTACGGTCACCTGCCATCCGGCAATGGCGGCCACCGGCACAATAGCCCTTCCCACATGTCCGCCGCCAAAGATTGTCAATCTGTGTCCGGGAAAGTTTGGTTCGAAATAGAGCGTCATCGAACCTCCGCATGACATTTTGTCTGCCAGTGATTCCAGCGGATAGTGCTTGAGCATCGTGTCTCCGGATTTCATCGCATCGATGGCGTCGGCAATGGCCGTGAGTTCGATGGAGCCTCCGCCAACGGTTCCTTCGATGCTGCCATCCGGGAAGACAATGCCGCGCGCTCCAGCCTTTCTCGGCGTTGCACCGCTGGAATCGACGACCGTGACCACGCAGAATGTCTTCTTGTTTTCAATGAGTTCAGCGATTCTGGAGTAAAGATCGCGCATATTGTTCCTCTGTATGTCATTTTAATGTTGCTGTTTCGCGCAGTACTTCCCGTAAAGCTCGGGTGTGTTGATATTGATCAATATCCCCGGATCATTCACGATCTCAGAGACGACCTGCTCCGGATGCTGCCTCTGCACCCACCGCGCGCCTTCGCTGAGAGGAGCACGTGTCAGATCGTGATAGAACAGTCGCGGAAAGATAACCGGATGTCCGTGTCGTCCCTCGAACGTTGGTTTGACGATAGATGCATCATGCCTGTGGTGCGCGGCCATCAGTGCGTCGTATGTCTCTGGCTTTACCAGCGGAAAATCCACCGGATGCAGCATAAATCCCTGCGTCGTTTTTTCGATATGAGAAAGTCCACAGCGCAGAGAGCTGAGCATTCCCAGATCGTGATGCTGGTTTACGCAGAGCTGTGCGTTGTGTCGAAGTGTTATCATTGCCGCATAATGGGTTGGATTGACGACGACCACAATGGGTGTAAATCCACTATGCTCCAATTTATCGATGATGATTTCGAGAAAAGTCTTGCCATCAATTTTCAGCAAGGGCTTGATCCCAAGTTTCGCGATCCTGCGGCCGGAACCGGCGGACAGGATGATAGCGCCGGTAGTCATAGGCACCTGTGTTCTAAACTGTTATGATGCGGGTGACCTTAGATGTCACTAAAAATAAGTCAATATATCTCAAAATGCAAGCGAAATTAAAAACTACTTGCTATTTGAAGCGGTTTTTTATATTTTTATGTCCAATGAAAACACTGCATTTTTATATCATTTTGCTCATGCTGATGGGCTGTGCGAGTCAGAGGCCACCTTCAGGCGGACCAGTGGACAAGACAGCCCCGGATATTGTGGACGTCTTTCCCGAGCCCAATGCGACAATGGTACCTCTGGAGTCAACTGTTGAGATGTTATTCAGCGAAAGAATGAATAATAAATCTGTCGAAGATGCCATATTTATTTCACCAAGGTCAGCTGAACTGCCTGAATATAAATGGAAAGGCAGGAGACTCAGGATTGTTTTCAATGAAGCGCTGAGAAAAGAGAGAACATATGTACTGACCATTGGGACGGACGCGGAAGATCTGAGACGAAACCGGTTGAGCCGCTCATTTCATCTGGCTTTTTCCACAGGTGAAAAGCTGGATGCCGGTCGTATTTCCGGACGGGTGAAAAGCGAGTCCGGTGTCGAAGGTATCATCGTATGCGCTTATGGCCTGAATGGAGAGGAGAGTCTCAATCCATCTGAGGTATATGCCGATTATGTCACTCAATGCAACAGCGAGGGAGATTTCCAGCTTTCGTACATCTCACCGGGGATATATCGATTGTTTGCAATAGGAGACGCGGACAGAAACCTGAAGTATGCGAGAGGTATTGAATCAGTTGGTGTGACGACCAGAGATGTGGTGATTTCGGATTCACTCAAGTCGGTAAATGGCATCAATTTTCAGATGAGTATCGAGGATACGGTGCAACCCGGTATCAGATCAGTCATCAATATTGACTGGTCTCATTTGGATGTCCTGTTTGATGAGCCGGTGCGATTTCCGGATGATTCGATGAGCACGCCGTGCTTCAGTATCATTGAAGAAAAAACCATCGAGGATTCAGTACCGGTGCATCGTGTTTATGTGAACTCCATCGACGCGGCCAGAATTCATTTGAAGACCGCAACCATGAAAGCGGATACCTCCTACCTGCTTCAGGCGCATCGACTGACGGATGCCGCTGGAAATCCATTGGATACGAGTCGAGTGAGTTACGCGTTCAAGGTGATGTCCAGGCCCGATACTGTTGGTGCCCGGCTGGTAAGTCAATCGGTTAAAGATGCCGGCGTGAATCTGCCGTTGAATTCGGAAATACAGCTGGTATTTTCTGAGGCGATGGACACCGTATCAGTGGAAGGCCAGTTTCATATGCAGGATTCCACAGGCGCGAAAGTCGATGGATCCTACAGATGGCGGAATCCGGCTGATGTGACCTTCTCACCGTCAGCATTGCTTAGAAGTAAAATGAAATATAGTGTGCGCGTGAATGTGGACTCTGTCTTCGATGAGGCTGGAAATGCATGTCTCGACAGCAGTATCGCTTTCACCTTCGAGACATTGAACCAGGACACACTGACCGGCATTTCAGGGCTGGTCATCGATGAGAAACCGGATGCCCGGGGTAAATTTTATCTCGAGGCGCGGCAGGTGTCAAGAGAAAAACTGTCCTACAATGTCGTTCTGGACAGTACAGGCGCTTTTCATTTCGACAGCATGCTTCCGGGGATATATCTGCTCGGCGGATATCGGGATGAGGATGGAAACGGAAACTATAGTTATGGGAGTGTGACACCGTTTCATCCGGCGGAACGTTTTCTGTTCTATCCGGATTCAATCAAAGTTCGTTCACGATGGCCCAGTGAGGGTGAAAAATTAATATTTAAGAAATAAGGATGGATATCAAATGAATGGTTTTTACTACGAAAATGGAGATCTCTACTGTGAGAAGGTACAGATTGCCGAACTTGTCGAAGAATATGGTACGCCGCTGTATCTCTACAGCAAAAATATGGTCATCGATAAATTCAAAAAGTACGATGACGCATTCGCAGAGGTGCCCCACAATGTCTGTTACGCACTGAAGGCGAATTCAAATTTTCGTCTGCTCGAACTGCTGGCTTCCATGGGTAGCGGCGCTGATATCGTCTCCGGCGGCGAATTGTACCTTGCGATGAAGGCAGGTTTTGATCCTAAAAAGATCGTGTATGCCAGTGTCGGAAAGCGCGATGATGAAATCAGCTACGCGATCGATCAGGGCATTCGGGCCTTCAACGTAGAGTCTGAACAGGAGCTGGATGTTGTGAATGAAATCGCAGTTGGGAAACAGACAAAAGCACCCGTGGCGATACGGGTGAATCCGGATATCGATATTCATGGACATCCATACATCTCGACAGGAAAATCAGTCAACAAATTCGGCATCGATATCGATACTGCGCTCAATCTTTTCAAAAAAGCCGGAAGTCTTCCGGGTATTCATATCGATGGCGTACATTGCCATATCGGATCGCAGATTTTGAATCTCGAATACTTTGTCGCCAGCGCCCAAAAGCTGCATCAATTTGTCGAGGATTTAAGAGGAATGGGAATCAAAATTCATCATGTCGATATTGGCGGTGGGCTTGGTGTTGACTATAAATCGACGGTCAAGATACCGGGTGCAACGCCCGAACGCATACCCGAACCCGCGGAACTGGCGGACAAAGTGATCCCTGTGCTCAAAAGCTTGAATTGTGAGATCTATTTCGAGCCCGGGCGCTCCATCATCGGAGAAGCAGGCGCATTGATATCCAAAGTCTTGTACACGAAAGAGTCGCGGGGCAAGAATTTCATCATTGTGGATGCGGGCATGAATGATCTGATACGACCCAGTCTTTATGAGGCCTATCATCAGATCGTGCCGCTGAAGAATCAATCTGCTGAGCTGAAGAAGATGGATGTGGTGGGTCCGATCTGCGAGACCGGCGATTTTCTCGCAAAAGACCGGGATTTGCCAGCCATGGAACGGGGGGAGCATCTGGCTGTGATGACGGCCGGCGCGTATGGATATTCGCTGGCGAGTAATTACAATTCACGGCCGCGACCTGCTGAGGTCTGGGTCGATGAATACCATCATGAGATCATCAGGGAACGCGAAAATTACGACATGTTCATTTCGTAAGTGATCAAGTAGATGAAGTTTTATAAATTAACAGCGACCGGCAATGATTTCATCCTGTTTGACAACAGGGACGGATCGATTCAGGGTGATGATGGCGAATTTTTCAGGTTGATATGCCGGCGTCGTCTCTCGGTGGGGGCGGACGGAATTCTGCTTGTTGAAAAAAGCGATGCGCATGATTTTTCCCTCAGATACTTCAATTCCGACGGGTCACTGGGCGAGATGTGTGGTAACGGAGCGAGGGCTGCCTCTCATTTCGCGCACGTCGCGCAAATTGCCGGTGCTAAAATGAGCTTTGATGTAGTGGGAATCGAATACACTGCGGAGATCAGGGATGCAGGCGTCACGCTGACCATGCCGGCGCCGGTTGAGATCCGGGAATTCCCCGAAGCCGTTGAAGAGCCATTCCTCTCCGAGGGCGCCTGGTTGAACGTCGGCGTGCCGCATTATGTTCTTTTTGCAGAGGATGTCGATGGTCTGGATGTGATCCCGCTGGGGCGAAAATATCGTCATCATGCAAATTTCCAACCGTGGGGGACAAATGTCAACTTTGTTCAGATTGTGGACGCGCATCGCATGAAGATCCGGACATACGAAAGAGGCGTCGAGGATGAAACATTCGCCTGCGGAACCGGAACGATATCATCGGTAATTACCGCTGTCAAACAGAAAAATATGAAGCAGCCGGTCGAGGCAGAACTTCTGGGTGGAATTTTACGGGTCGAGCTTGAAAACGATCTTTCAAGAATCTATTTGACAGGGGAAGCGCGCATTGTGTTTGAGGGGGCATTGCGCGACTATGAATAGGAAAATCTGCGACAGGGGTTCATAAATGAAGTCAGGGAAATTGAAAAAGGTTGGTGCCGCGTTCATCGCTGGCATCTCGGCTGTGGTGGTTGTCGGATTGATCACCTGGATTCTTTTTCCCTCGGAGTTCGATGTTTTTGAATCGAAAACTTATGATTCGCGGTTCATACGAAAAACGCTGATAGAACATGAGCGCAGGGACGGCGCGGTCATTGACGATGTCATCATCGTCGATATGGATGAAAGGAGCATCGACAAACTCGGACGATTCAGCGAATGGTCACGCCTCTATCATGCTGATCTCATCGATTTCCTCAGTACGGCAGGGGCAACCGCAATCGGTTTCGATGTGCTGTTCCTGGAGCACGGCGCTGATGCAGACGCTGATTCCCGGCTTGTCAGGTCGGTCAAAAATGCGGGGAACGTCTATTTCGCCGTTTCATTCGGGTCATCCAATCCTGATGCCTTCTTGCCTCCAATGATCAGCCCTCCACCTGGTCTCGACTATCAAAGATTTTCATATGCCGAACACAGCCGCCTCTTTCCTCGCGCGGAAAGGATGGAGGGAGAATTTACTTCGCTTTACAACAGCGCCGCAGGGATCGGTTTTTCGAACCATTATCCTGACCAGGACGGTGTCGTTCGAAGCATTCCACCCCTGGTTAATTTCGGAGATGCGCTCTATCCTTCCTTCGCGCTCTCCATGGCGCTTGGACTGAATGAAATCGACAGCCTCGATGTCAATCCGCATCATATTCGTGCAAATGCTGCAATTTCGCCACAGTTTGATATTCCACTGGATGAAAGCGGGCGTTTGCTGATCAATTATCAGGGACCATTTCGTTCGTTCCGATATGTGAGCTATTGGGATGTATACGCAAAGCGGATACCACCCGACTTTTTCAGGGATCGTGTCGTTCTCATCGGGACATCCGCTGCCGGCTTGTTCGATCTGCGATCGGTACCGGTTCAGAATTCATTCCCTGGAGTCGAAATCCATGCAAACCTTCTGCACACGATCACCCGCGGCGATTATGTCAGAAGATTATCTCTATTCTCCAATCTGCTTATCATGATAACGATCTCGGTGGCCATCGCCATGTGCACCATTTTTCTACCTTTGAGATACAGCGGGATGATCATCGTAGCATTGATTTTTGTTACAATCTATTCGACATATCTGCTCTTTTCGCATTTTCATATCTGGATTGAGTTGATCCGTCCGCTTCTCAGTGTCATGTTGAGCTTTTTCGGAATCATCGGATATCGTTATGTGACGGAACAAAAAGACAAGAGGCGCATCAAACAGATGTTCCAACATTATATCTCAACGGCGGTTGTCGATGAAATTCTCAAGCGCCCGGATATGCTCAAACTCGGCGGGGAGCGGTTGATCGCCACGGCTTTCTTCTCGGATATCAAGGATTTTACGACGTACTCGGAAAAGTCGAGTCCCGCCAGGCTGGTGGCGTTGTTAAACGAGTACTTGTCGGAAATGACGGAGATTGTGCTCCATTACGGAGGATATCTGGATAAGTATGAAGGCGATGCCATTGTCGCTATTTGGGGCGTACCGGTTCAGCAGGAGGATCACGCGATCAGGGCATGCCTTGCGGCGCTCGATATGCAGCGGCGTTTGAGACATCTGAGAAAAAAATGGAGTGAGAAAGAACAACCGCAATTCGAGATTCGGATCGGCATCAATTCCGGTCCGATGATTGCAGGCAATATCGGGGGCAGGGAAAGATTCGATTACACGGCCATCGGGGACTCAGTCAACCTGGCTTCTCGTCTTGAAGGCGTCAACAAGGTCTATAATACGGAGATCATCATCAGTGAGGAGACGCGGGAATTCGTAAATCATGATCTGATTCTCCGGGAACTGGATTATATACGAGTCAAGGGGCGTGAACAGAAAGTGCGTATCTATGAAGTGCTTGGTGTAAAGGATGACCCTGTCGAACCGGAATTCAATGCATGTCTGAAACATTATTCTAACGGGTTGGAGGCGTACCGCTTGAAACGATGGGTGCAGGCATTCGATCACTTTCAAAACGCCAGAAAGTCTGCGCCGGATGATGGCCCGTCGAATGAGTTGCTGCGCAGGTGCAAGTTTTTTATTGACAATCCGGACAGTGATCTGAAAGACGGAATTTTTGTGATGAAGGGCAAGTAATGATGATGCATGATGCAAACATGACTCAGGGCGGTGGCGAAAGACTGTTGCGGCGGCGAAAGATGTATGTCCGTTTCGTCGTCATTTTTATGGTGTTGCTCATCATCGCGTTCAATCTGGGGAGCTGGCTGTTTTTGAATAATATGGAGAAATCGCTGGAGGAAGAACTTGCAAAACGGCTCTCCGCTATTTCCGCTCTTGCTTCTGAAAATCTGGAACTGACGCGATTTCTGTCGATCGATGATCTGGCTTTGCTGCGGGAGGAGAATTATACCGATTTCTTCATCATCAGGAATAAGCTTCAGGAGATACAGACGAAATATCAACTCGAGGGCGCCTATATCATCGATGTCCAGCAGCGGGTGATCGTGGATGCGGGCAACACTTTCCCGACAGGCACCAGGCTGACGCACATCGATCAGGACAGTCTTGTCGTGCTCGCCGCGTGGTCCGGAGCGGTCGCTGTTTCGCCGATCCATGTTGTCGAAGGAAACCGCTTCAAAAATGGTTACGCGCCGATTACAAACACCGTAGCGGAAGTGACTACTATCCTTGTGCTGGAGGCAAATGCTGATTTCTTTCTGATCATCAATTTATTCAAACGCGGATTGATCTTCATCGGCCTGGCCAGCCTGGTCGCAATCATCCTGTTCTCGGCATTTCTGGTTTGGAGTATCAACCTGTTGATTGATACACAGGAATCTTTACGCCGCACGGAAAAACTCGCCGCGCTCGGACAGATGTCTGCATCTGTCGCCCATGAGATTAGAAATCCACTGGGCATTATCAAGGCGACCTCTGACGTGATCAAATCCAAGTACGAAAAACGTGATGAGAAGGATGAGCTTTTTGATTATATCGGAGCGGAAGTGAATCGCCTGAACAATCTGGTGAATGATTTCCTCTCATTTGCCCGTGACATCAGCCTGAAGATAAGCCTTATCGATGTCCGGGAACTGCTTCTCAAGGTCATCGAGGCGTACGGGCGCGAGGTCGATTCGGAGAACATCAATATAACACTGAAAGCGGACGAGAGTCCGTTACGACTTGATATCGACGAGGAGAAGATCAGGCAGGTAATATACAATTTACTGCTCAACGCCAGGCAGGCCATGGAAGGGGAGGGTGACATTGAGGTGACGCTGAATCAGAAAGAGATGAAAGGCAGGCGATATTTGCGGATCTGTGTGACGGATACCGGCCCGGGTATTGAGGGAGATGTCGAGATGATTTTCGAACCCTTCTATACCACAAAGTCATCCGGAAGCGGATTGGGGCTGGCGATTTCCAGGCAGATCGTGGAAAAACATGGTGGCTGGATCGATGTCGAGACCAGAATCGGCGCCGGCACAACCATGAATGTTTATTTACCGATATGATGGAGCGATAGAATGAGCAAAAGGAAAATATTGATTATCGATAATGAGCGGCGCATGTGTCATGTCTTGAAGGTGGCGCTGGAAACCGATGGTTATGAGGTGGCGCTCGCCTTTGACGGCGAAGAAGGCATTGCCAAAGTTAGAAAGGGCGATTATGGTGTTGTGATCACTGATTTGAAAATGCCGAATAAAGACGGACTGGCTGTGCTATCGGAGACCAGGAAGGTGCTGCCGGAATCCGAAGTTATCATGATGACTGCCTATGCATCCGCGCAAACAGCCGTGGAAGCGATGCGCAATGGCGCCTACGATTATCTGATCAAGCCTTTTGAAATAGATGAATTGAAACTCAAAGTCAAACAGGTCTTTGAAAAGTCGCGTCTTGCCACGGAAAATCTGGATTTGAAAAAACAGCTGGAAGATAAGTTTTCAATCGATAATATCATCGGACAGAGTGAGGCGATGCAGAAGGTCTACCAAATGGTTCGCAAGGTGGCGCCAAGCGATGCCACTGTGTTGATCCGCGGGGAGAGCGGGACCGGCAAGGAACTCGTCGCCCGGGCAATCCATATGTCCAGTCAACGCTCCGAAATGCCGTTCGTCGCCGTGAATTGCGCCGCACTTCCGGAAACGCTGCTTGAGAGCGAACTTTTCGGCCATGACAAAGGTGCGTTCACCGGCGCGGAGAAGCAGAAACCGGGACGATTCGAACTCGCTGCCAAAGGAACGATATTTCTCGATGAGATCGGTGATATTTCACCTGCAACACAGGTGAAGTTACTTCGGGCGCTGCAGGAGAAGGAGATGGTACGGGTTGGCGGACAGGAGACGCTGACAATAGAGGCGCGGACCATTGCCGCCACCAATCGTGATCTGGAAGAAGCCATGAAGAACGGTGCTTTTCGAAATGACCTCTACTATCGCATCAATGTCTTTCCAATATTCATCCCGCCATTGCGCGAAAGAAAGGATGATATCCCTGATCTGATACTGCATTTTCTGACCAGGAACAACGCTGCTGCGGATAAGATCAATCCGGCAGCGTTAAAACAGCTGATGAAATATAATTGGCACGGCAACGTCAGGGAACTCGAAAATGTGGTTGAGCGCAGCCTCATTCTTGCCGGTGAGGAAGTCGTCACACCGGATTATCTGCCGGTTCATATTCGCGGCGAGGGTGTTTACGATGACTCACTTGCATTCGAAATTCCGGATGAAGGATTGTCCATAGAGGAGGTGGAAAAGAACCTGATCCACAAGGCTCTTCACAAGGCAGGTGGTAACAAGAGCAAGGCCGCGAAACTACTGGGGATTACCAGAAGACGATTATATTCGATGATGGAGCGGTTTGAGAAAAAGTAATTCATGCTGGGATCTGTTTCGGGGTGATTTATGGTGGAATACCGTCTTTTATTGCGGCAGGTCCTGGATTGATGCATATTCATATCATTTGGAAATCAACAACAAATATCTTGACTTTTTGTTAATAATTGGTTATTTTTTATGTAATAGTCACAATGTGTTTATCGCGAAACCATTCCTGTCAAGATGGGGAAAAAGAGATGGATGATGATAGCAAGCAAGTCAACGGGCAGTCGGAAAAGCTGGATGCCATCCGGGATATTATATTCGGAGAAGAACTGAAGCTTTTTCAAAATCATTTGAATCAACTTAAGAAAAAACTGGATGCATTGTCGAAAAGGGTCGATGCCGTGAATGAGAATGTGGAAAAAATTGAAAAGTCAATTTCAGATGATAGAGATTCATCCGTCAAAGTGAATAAGGAGACTCAGGCAACAATCGATCGATTGAAAAAGGAGCTGGACGATCAGTTGAAGACCATCACCGATACAAAAGTCAGCAAGAGCGAAATCGGTCAGGTCTTTATCGAATGGGGCATGAAGGTGAAACAGGAGACAAAATAACCTCCTATATGTATATGCTCCCCTGCTAAACGCGTTTTTAAAATCTCACGATACACTATTTTGAATGGATGCTGATGGTGAATTCCCACAACAGGTCATTACAGGCATTGAAGGAAATTCTGCTTTCCGAAGATCAGGAACGTCTGAATGAGTTTGCAGAAGAACTGCGATTGATCAGAGAGCAGATTTCGGACGAAGAGGCATTGATAGATACTCTGGATCCGGTCATTGCAAGTGTGCTCGAGCGTAAAATGGTGGAATCCAGGGATGAGATGGCCGATGTGCTGGCACCTGTCATGAGCGAGGCAATCAAACGGCAGATCAGCGAAGCAAAAGATGACATGGTGGATTCGCTTTATCCGATTATCGGGAAGACGATCAGAAAATCCGTGGCCGAAGCGATGAAAGGGTTGGTCGATAATGTCAATTCAAAGATCGAACAGGCATTACGAAAGGGACTCTTTTTCAACCGGGTGAAATCCAGGCTTACCG
Organism: Candidatus Zhuqueibacterota bacterium; assembly: GCA_036351795.1. Classification (GTDB taxonomy): domain Bacteria; phylum Zhuqueibacterota; class Zhuqueibacteria; order Thermofontimicrobiales; family Thiofontviventaceae; genus JAZBPW01. Next base: position 20,367 of record JAZBPW010000085.1, read on the forward strand.
GCGTCTCAGAAGGTGAGATGATCGTCAAAGGCGCAATGCCATTTAGAATTCAGGAGATTTTCCTGATACACAAAGCGAGTGGACTTTTAATTTCCCATGTCTCTTCCGCCCAATCAGGTACTACCGTCGATAAAGATATGATCAGCGGTATGCTCACAGCGATCAAGGATTTTGTTGCGGATGCGTTCAAAGGAGATGACGATCAGGAATTGGGTGAAATTCAGTACGGCGATTTAAAGATACTACTTGAGGCCGGAAGATATTCATATCTCGCTCTTGTGATTTCTGGAGTCGAACCGGCTGAATTCAAAGATGACCTTTCACAACTGGGCCGGCGCATTCATAACAGGTTTTATAAAATACTTCGACAGTTCGACGGGGATATGACGAGCTTTAAGGAGATACAGAGGCCGATCGTTCAATTTCTGAATAAGCAGAATACAGTAGAAAAGGCCGCCGAAGGTAAGAAATCGAAATCATACCTGATTTATTTCGTCCTCATCGCCGGGCTTCTGGTGATTGGATTCTTTACCCTGCGTTACCTTCCGAAATTTATATCCGGTCACAAGTTGAGTCGCGAGATAAAAAATGAGATACAACACAGATTGGGATATGATGATGAACTTCGAATCGTGAGCAGGGGGGATGTCGTTACGATTGAAGGACGGGTGGATTCGTTAGCGCATATCCCGGCTGTGGCCGAAATCGTTGGCGGAATTCAAGGTGTCCGTGAGGTGAGAAACAGACTGCGCGTTGCACGTACGAACGAAACGATTCATAATGAAATAATAAGACGGCTGGATTCGAATGAGAGGTTGAAGGGTTTTTCGCCCACATTCATCCTGGATGACGATGTTGTGATCGTAGAAGGCGAGGTGCCGGATGCCATCACGAAGAGAGAGATGGCATTCCTCATCGATGATATTCCCGGAATCCGGATCATCAACAACAACTTGACGGTGAATAAGGATGACGTCGGGTTAATCGAGAACGCCAATGCGTTTTTGGCTGAACGGACGATCTATTTCAAAGCCAATTCGACAGATATTGATGACGAACAGAGACGGACGCTGGATGAGATTGTCGATTTCGTCAAACCGTTGTCAGCATATGCTCTGAAGATATGCGGATATTCTGACAATACATCGACCAGGGAGTACAATCTGCAGATCTCACGATTACGCGCGGAAACGGTAAAAAACTATCTGGTATCGCAGGGCCTGTCGGAAGATTTGCTCACGATGGCTTACAAAGGCCAGGATGAACCAATTCTGCCAAATGATTCGGAACAGGGACGCAGCAAAAACAGACGTGTCAATTTTAAGCTAACAACATCGAGGTGAACTATTCCACTAAGCAAAAAAATATGTATGCTCGGTACATTCGGTGTCGGTAAAACGAGTCTGGTGAATCGATTTGTCAATGATACATTCGACGAAAAATATCTTTCGACTATCGGTGTGAAAGTAAGCCAGAAGACAATCGAGCCTGTAGGGAATACGAAGGAGAGTATCAAATTTATCCTGTGGGATATCGCACATATCGAAAAAATAAATTCTGTGACGCAAAGCTATTTCAGAGGCGCACATGCAGGCATTTTTGTTATTGATGTGAGTCGTTCGGAGACGATGAAGCAGATTGACCCCATAGTTACCGCGTTTCGGGATGTGAATCCCGGAAGTGTCGTGGCATTCGTGGGTAACAAGATAGATATGATTGAAGAAGATAAAATTGATATGGAACAGTATTTGCAATTGGAGAAGCATTATAATACATTTTTTACATTAACAAGCGCAAAAACCGGGGCAAATGTGGAATCGCTTTTCAGAAAATTAGCTGAGCTCATTATCAAGGCGGATTAGTTGTGAGTGAATTCATAAACCAAATTCTGGATGAGAAGAGTATTGCTTATGCAATTTTTGACAATGATTGTCATCTTGTTAAAAGTAGTGTGAATTTTTCGAAGGTGATTCATACCCAAATATCCAATAAGCAAAGCCCGCTCTGGGATATATTTCCAGAGCTTGTGGGCAGTGAAGAGGTTGTCAGGTCTGTGCTATTGAAAAAAAGCAGACGGTATAATCTTGAAAAGATAAATACATATTCGGATAAGGGTAAACTTCATTACTATACCTTAACGCTGCTCAGGCTCAAGGAAACATCTGCAACTGCTCCAAAACTTCTCTGTATTGTTACAGATACGACGAATGAAACCTCGATGGAGCAGATGATCCGCCAGCAGAAATTCGAGATCGATCTGTTACAGTCAAATCTTAACAGCTACGGTAATTACCTGAGCGGTGAGATTCTCGGTGATTCTCCTCAGATCGAAGAAGTGAAAAAATTCATCGCCAAGATGGCGAATTTCAGGCAGGTGACCGTATTGCTCCAGGGAAAAAGCGGCACCGGTAAGAATATGGTCGCCAGGGCTATTCATCAGGCGTCGATGTCGCCCAAATCTCCCTTCGTCGAGATTAATTGCGCTTCAATTCCCTCAACCCTTCTTGAGTCTGAGATATTCGGATATGAAAAAGGGGCGTTTACGGATGCAAAGCAGAGCAAGAAAGGTCTGCTGGAAGAGGCGAGTGGTGGCACACTTTTTTTGGATGAGATAGGAGAATTGCCACCCTCCTTGCAGGGGAAGTTTCTGACTTTTCTGGAAACAAAGAATTTTCGGCGTCTCGGTAGTACGGAAAACAGAAGTGTGGATGTGAGAATCATGGCGGCGACGAACAAAGATCTGAGAAAAGCCGTTGAAATGAATGAGTTCCGTCAGGATCTTTATTACCGGATTAATGTGGTCTCTCTAAGCTTGCCTGATCTCAAAGAACTGGGTGAGGATGTCCTTGTCATTGCAGATAATTTTGTGCGTATTTTCTCATTTGATTTCAAAAAGAGAGTCAAAGGACTCACCAGAGAGGCCAAGGATAAGCTGCTCTCCTACCCGTGGCCCGGAAATGTTCGTGAACTCAGGAATGTCATGGAGAGAGCCGTTATTTTCGCGGATGGCGATCTGATCGATTCAAAGGATCTTGTTATCACAGAATCGCACAGAATGGAAAACATTGCCGTCGATACGTCAGATAAAATGATCCAGGTTCCGGATGAAGGCCTGGATATCACAGAGGTCGAGAAGAACCTGCTGACCGGTGCGCTCGAAAAGGCAAAAGGAAATCAGAGCCGTGCGGCACGCTTGCTCGGGCTCACGTTGGACACATTCCGCTATCGCATGAAAAAGTACAATATTTGATCTGACGCTAAAGCACTGCTGTGGTGTTGGTCAAATCACCAAATTAAAATTGTTATATAACCAAAAAACGCGAGGGATTTGAAAATCAGCTTGACAAATTGGTTTAATTTTGCTAAATTATAAGTTGTTTTACAATAAGAATGGGAGCTTACATTGATAACAAAGACTCATTTGCCATTAATCCCGCCATAATTAAGTTTATATTTAATAGTTGTTTAAAAATTCGCACTCAGTGAAAACCGATTTATGTTCATGTATATATTCATTTTTATAACCAGTGGTTTTTTGAGATTGGAACGGATTTTGTATTGTTTAAAATGACCCAAATAACAATTCATTCATGAAAATTGTCAACGGAGGTGATAAGATGGCTAATTACAAAATAAGTGATATTGAAGGCATTGGACCTGCTTATCAGGAAAAATTGAGATCTGCAAATGTAAGAAGTGTCAATGCACTGCTCAAAAAGGGTGGAACACGTCAGGGTCGAAAAGAACTGGTTAAGACAACCGGTATCGATGATGACCTGATTCTCAAATGGGTAAACATGGCTGATCTCTACCGGGTAAAGGGTGTCGGAAGTGAGTACTCCGAACTTCTGGAGAAAGCCGGTGTCGATACGGTCAAAGAGCTGAGAAACCGTAATCCCGAGAATCTTCATGCGAAGATGGTGGAATTAAATTCAGAGGGCCGTCCGCTGGTGCGCCAGCTTCCCGGCCTGAAAATGGTACAGACATGGGTTAACGAAGCCAAAAAGCTGGACCCAATGGTAACGTATTAATTATCTAAAGGAGAACGACAATGGGAATGTTTGATTTTTTAAAAGATGTTGGAGCCAGTATTTTTGGCGGCGGAAAGAACGAAGCTGAAGAAATCCAGAAAATGATTCAGGCTGATCTTGGCGATCGAATCGAAAATCTGGAAGTTGCTTTTGATGATGGTGTTGTCACACTGAAGGGTCAGTGCGACTCTTTTGCGACCAAGGAAAAAGCTGTCCTTCTGGCCGGCAATGTCAAAGGCGTCGAAAGAGTGAATGATGAAGAGCTGCTTTCTCCGGATCCAGTGGAAGAGACAGAGTTTTATACCGTCAAACGCGGTGATTCACTGTCCAAAATTGCCAAGTCTTACTACGGCGATGCAATGAAATACCCTGTTATTTTCGAAGCAAACCGGGAAGTCATCAAAGATCCTGATCTCATCTATCCGGGGCAGGTCTTGAGAATACCGAAATTATAAATCATACGGTTGATGCAAAAATGACCGTACTATGACTAAAGGAGAGAAGACAGCGCTTGTTTTCTCTCCTTTTTTTTAACAACTTGAGGAGATTTTTAAATGGCAAATTTTATCGACGAATTCATGAAAAGTATGGGCCCGCAGGTGGCAAACGAAATGTCCAAGTCATTGGGAATCAACAAGAATGTGGCGAGCCAGATCATTCCACAAATCGCACCATTAATTCTTGGCGGTTTGAAAAAACAGAAAGACGAGCATGGCGGAGCACCTCGCGTGGATCATATCTTGAATAAATACGGCAGCGCTGATGTATTGAGCGATATCGGTGGATTGTTCAAGTCCAAGGTACAGGAAAGCCCTGATCCAAAACTTGGCGGACTTCTCGGAGACTCAGGAATACAGGCTGCAAAGATGCTGGGTAACCAGTTCAATCTGGATTCTGGTACAGCGATGAAGTTGATCCCAATGCTGGCGCCGTTGATTCTGGGAGCGCTGACGAAAAAGCGTGATCAAGATGGCGCTGGATCGAGCGGTATTGCGTCACTACTCGACCAGGACGGTGATGGCAGCGTACTCGACGATGTCGCAGGATTCCTGATGAAGGGACTGGGAGGCGGCGGAAGCAGCAAAGCCGGCGCTAACATCCTTGGGACTCTGCTTGGCGGTCTGTTCGGTAAACGCAAATAAGCACGGGGATATGAGATATGTCAAATACTACAAAAACATTCATGTTAATGACCTTTTTGGCGCTTCTCTTTGTCTGGTTGGGTGGTATGCTCGGTGGTACGCAGGGTGCGGTCATTGGTTTTGTGATCGCAACCGCGATGAATTTATACGGATATTGGTTCAGCGATAAGCTGGTGCTGAAACAATACCGCGCACAGGAAGTCGGCCCTGATAACAATCCCCGTCTGTATAACATTGTTATGAAGCTGGCTCAGAAAGCCGAGCTGCCGATGCCCAAAGTCTATGTGATCCCCGATAAATCACCAAACGCGTTTGCAACGGGACGTAATCCTGATCATGCGGCTGTTGCCGCGACAGAGGGCATATTGAACCTTCTGAACGACGACGAGCTCGAAGGTGTTATGGCCCACGAGTTGACGCATGTGAAAAACCGGGATATTCTGACAGGCACAATTGCAGCAACATTTGCAGGTGCTATTGCCATGGTATCTCAATTCGCGCGTTTCGGAAGCGGAGGATCTCGCGGACGACAGAATCCTTTGGCTATCCTGTTGCTGATCGGTGCGCCCCTGGCAGCCATGCTCATAAGAAGCATGATATCGAGGGTGAGAGAATACTCCGCCGATGACGGCGGCGCGTCCATCTCCGGGAAACCATTGGGACTGGCAAACGCATTGAATAAACTGAGACAGGGCGCAAAACGTCATCCGATGCAGAGAGGTAATGCGGCGCATTCACATATGTTTATCGTCAATCCTTTCCTCGGCGGATTGCAGAAACTATTCGCGACACATCCGCCAATCGATGAAAGAATAGAAAGATTGCAGGCAATGGCTCGCAGCCATATGGAATGAGAGCCGTATACAGCAGTTGACTGTCCAAACATGCAGTTATCCGGATCGCATATGAAGCAATGCTGTTCAGCAGCAGATTATGCGATATCCGGGTCTGTTTTCCGAAAATGAATATGTCTATTTGTTATAAGGAGTGGTAAAATGATAGAGGAGATCGGCGAATTCGCAGGCGTCATCTGGCGCATTCTGGCTGAAAATGAACCAATGACACTGAGTGCCCTGAAAAGGGAGTCCAAAGGAAATGATTTCATGGTTCACGCTGCAATCGGCTGGCTCGCCAGAGAAGGAAAACTGGAGAGCATGAAATCCGGACGCGGCATTAAAATCGGTTTGAAATAATTTTAATACAATTACAATAGTAATTCCAATTGCATAAACAGGGGCTGTGTCAGAAGTGTAATCTCTGATAGGCTGCAAAGTGCGTAAAGATTTCAGAGGCATCGCAAGGTTGATATCTATATCAATGGACGCTTTGTTTCCTTCGTGACTTTTTCGTTACCTTTGCAGTTCAAAAGGAACTTCTGATACAACCCTTCATGCCAATCGGGGTATCTCTCCTTTGATCGACCAGTGCGGCACCCAGATAAAGCTGACGAGCTGCACCAGAATATGGCTCTTCAGAGGACGCACAGAAACGACTTCCAGTTCTTCATTCTGGACATCATTTTTCTCGGTGTACGCATCAACTTCATTCTGAAATTCTTTTTCAATATTCTCCAATTCCTTGTTCAGCAATTCCAGATTTTCTTTTGCGCGTTTTACATCGCCGGCCTCCTTCATAGTGCGTCCGGCCCTCTTCATCGCCGTACCTGCTTTGGAAACTGTTGTCTTGGAAAGCGTTTTATTTCCCAGAAAGGCGCCGAGTACAGTCGTTCCAATACTGATGGCGGTTTGCAGTTTACTCTGGGTGGACTGATCCTCTTCCCTTTCTACGCGTTCCTCTGCCTGGCGAATCTTGGTTTCCAGCGACTTCATCTTTTTTGCGTATTTGGCTCGCAGTGTATCAACCCATTCGTCTCTGATCTCTCTTGCCGCTTGATTCATTCGTATCCTGAAATCTTTCTCGCTTTCACCCGGATTGGACATCATTTGAAGCATCCCGCTTTTCAAGAGCTCCAGCCGCTCACTGTGATACAATTGATCCTTGAATTCCTTTTCCCAGCCTGAATAATTTTTAGGCTTTGTGGCTGCATTGGGGATTGGCGCGTAAGTGGCAGTTTCCTCTTCTTTATCGCGCAAGGCATCTTCACTGATTTCCAGCCTTGTCGCGATATCCCAGTCGACCGCTATTGTAGCGTCCTCGAATGGAACAATCAAGCTGACATTACGTTCTGCTTCGATCTCACTCGATCTTTTTGTGAAATGGACTTTTGCAGATGCCCATAAGTGGGGATGATATTCCAGTTCAGCGCCCTGGGGCTTTCGTGACCGAACCGGCATGTATAGCTGAGATATCCCCGGGGTCATTGGGGCGCGATCACTTTGTCCCTCAGTTCGGGTGATTCTGGAAACAGGCTCTTCTTTGGTTACGGTCGAAACGGGCGGAGCATCAGCCATGAGTTTTGAAATCTGGGGACGGGTGAGCGGTCCGGCGAGATAGGACATCGCCCATCGCGTATAAAAGATCGACGGCGACTTGTCGTGGACATTGTGCAGCAGAAAGACGCGTTTCCCCACCCTGGATATCACATTTTCCATACTTTTACGATCGAATTTGGAGCCCGCCGATGCGGAGGAGAGCCCGTCAAGAACACGGTCCCGGTCTCTTTCGGTTTGCAATCGGCCGATGAACCACGTGCCAGTATTGGATAATCCCTTGTAGTCGAGATCTACAGGATTCTGTGTCGATAAAACGACTCCGACGCCGAAGGCACGTGCCTGTTTGAGAAGCGTTAGCAAAGGCTTTTTGGAGGGCGGATTGGCCACCGGCGGCATATAACCATACAGTTCGTCGATATAGAGCAAGGATCGCAGGCTGGATGTTCCCGGTTGCATGCGCATCCATGCGATCAACTGATTCAAAAGGAGAGAGACGAAAAACATACGCTCGGCATCCGAGAGATGGGCGATATAGAAGATGGAGACTCGCGGTTTGCCTTTATCTGTGTAGAGCAGTTCGTTTATGTCGAGCGGCGCACCTTCCAGCCATGATTGAAATGTCGGTGCTGCCAGAAGATTATTCAGTTGCATTGCGAGCTCAAATCGTTCCTTCTGCGGATAGAATGTGTCGAGATTGAAAACGCCGACCTTGTCGACAGGTGGTGACTGTACCGCCTGAATGAGCTCGGCGAGATCGAGATTCCGGCCCTTTCGCCAGAAATGATCGAAGATCGTCGTGAGCATGATGTGTTCGCGACTTTTGAGCGGATCGGCATCGATCCCAAGTAGTCCCAGGAGACCTGTGGCTGTCGATGAAATTCTTTCGTTGTAGGCGTCCGAATCATCGATGAGCTCCCTCGGCGGTGCTGCAAAGGAATCCAGAATGGAGACCGGCAATCCTGTGGTACTGCCGGGAGTGAAAATGTTGTAGTCAGCCGCTTCCCTGAGACGCTTCACACGAGATTTATCCTGCGACCAGCTTTTTAGTCCGGAGTTCCACAATTCCGACTGTTTCACGGCCAGTTCATCAGGTGTGATATTCTTTTTTGAAGCATCGGATTCATTGATCCAGGGTCTGAATTCTTTGGGGGATAGTTCCGGGAACGTCAACATAAGATTCGTCATATCACCCTTTGGATCGATGATGAGCGATGGTATCCCGTCGATCGCTGCCTCCTCCAGCAGGGAGATACACAGGCCGGTTTTACCGCTTCCGGTCATTCCGATGCAGACTGCATGCGTCGTCAGATCCTTGGAGTCGTAAAGAAGAAGTTCATCCGTTGTCTTGTCATTCTCCAGATCATGTTTACGTCCCAGATAGAACGCGCCGAGTTTTTCATAATTCTCCATGTCGCCTCCTGTGTGAACGGCATAAATATAATAAAAATGCGATTGAATTGCAAGATGTAATACAACAGGTTTTTGAAAAATTTATCTTGCGCCGGGTTTGATCGGATTTTTTACTGCGCGTCACTGGATTACACGTAATTCGAGATTCTTTCCGATATATTGGGAACTGGGTTGATTATTGAATAATGTATTTTTTTATTGACATTATTTACCGAAATTTGTATAATACTCATAGCGTTCCAATATTTAACGATAGAGTGATCATTATCAATGAGTGGTCGATGTCGGCTAACGCCTTGGAGCGCATTATTTTAACACGTTAAGGAGGGATAGTATGGACAAGATTGGAAAAATAGCATTTATCGCTGGTGTTGTCATTAGTATAATCGCCGGCTTTCTGACGGCGAACTGGGTCTACTGGGCATTAACGCTGCTCGGACTCGTTGTGGGTTTTCTCAATGTCGGTCAGAAAGAGGTGAAGGATTTCTTGCTCGCCGCTTTAGCGCTGGTTATCATTTCGGCTCTGGGTTCGGATCAAATCACGGCTCTGCCGGAAGTCGGACCGGTTCTTGGGAAAATTTATGTGGCATTATTGACTTTTGTCTCTCCTGCAGCCCTGATCGTTGCTCTCAAGGCGCTGTTTGGTATGGCCAAAAGTTAACGCGAAGTAATTCAGGGTAGTTCAGATTTACCAGAAGGCGTTAGCATGAAATTTTATTTAACTATTGAAGCCGATCCGGTTGAAGTTTCAAAGGGATCGGCTTCTTTTATATCAACTGTTTATAAAAACCAATATAAGGAGATCTGAAATGTTGAAAGAATTCAAGGAATTTGCCATGCGCGGAAACGTTATCGACATGGCTGTCGGTATTGTGATCGGCGCGGCGTTTGGAACTATCGTCAGTTCGTTTGTCAATGATGTACTGATGCCTCCCATCGGGCTTTTACTCGGTAATGTGGATTTCAGTGATCTTTTCGTGGTACTCAAAGAGGGCAGTGCTGCCGCACCATACCTGAATCTCGCGGCCGCGAAAGAGGCAGGGGCTGTGACGTTGAATTACGGCGCCTTCGTTAATACGGTGATCAACTTTCTCATCGTTGCCTTTGCCATCTTCATGGTCGTTAAAAGCATGAACAAGATGAAGAAGAAAGAGGAAGAAGCACCTGCGGCTCCTCCCAAACCATCGAATGAAGAGCAGTTACTCTCCGAGATAAGAGATCTTCTGAAAGCGCAGAAATAAGTTGTTTTTAATTTGGAGGTTGTATGAAGATAAAGTTTATAGTTTTACAACTCTTACTTTGCACAGCACTCATGGCGCAGGAAAATCAGGAGGCTCCCCAATACGGGTGGCAGCGGGAAATGACCGGCGGCGTGAATCTGACGCAGACGAGTTTTGACAATTGGGCACAGGGGGGAGAAAACCAGATGGCATGGCAGCTCAATCTGGTGTTCAGGTTCGTCAATGATCAGGAAAAGAATAACTGGGCAAATTCAGGCAAATTTTCGTTCGGATCCACAAAATCAGGAGACGACGAAATAAAGAAAAGCATTGATGAAATTAAACTTGAAAGCGTGTATACGCATAAGCTGCATGTGTACATCAATCCCTATATCGCAGGGACAGCGGAAACACAATTCGCTCCCGGCTATGCCTATGCCGATGAAGGCAAGACGCAGATATCCGGTTTCATGGATCCTGGATATTTCAGAGAGAGTATGGGGGTCGGTTTCAGCAAAAGTGAAGTTGTGAAAACAAGGCTTGGTGCGGCACTGAAACAGACGATTACCTCGGATTATCCGGCGCCGTATGCCGATGATCCGGAAACGCTGGACAAGATCGAAAAGACGAAAAATGAGATCGGTGCGGAATCGGTTACAGATGTCAACTGGAAAGTGACTGAGACTTCTCTATTCACGTCAAAGCTGGAACTGTTTACAAACATGAAAGAATTTGACGAAATCGATGTCAATTGGGACAATGTTTTCACAACAAAAATCTCAAAATATTTCAACGTCAACTTCAATCTCAAGCTTTTTTATGACAAAGATATCTCTGCGAAGAGGCAGTTGAAACAGGCTATTGCCCTTGGATTGACCTATACATTCTTGTAAAAGTGCTTGGTGAAATGGCCATGCATATTGTCAAATGCCTTGATACTTTAAATATTTGAATGAACACGACTTTAACGTGTCAAGGCATAATGACAATAAAAACAGGGAGATATGTCTTTATCACGTTTTGCGTTAAAGTTTGGCATTTGTTTTGCCATAGTAAGTAGTGAAACAAATTAAAAAATGAAGAATTATGATAATGACAACAGCACTACTTACACTATTGATTTTTATTACGGGCTTCTATCTTGGAAAAAACAGGAAAAAGGCCGTGGTTGAAGATCTAAGGCACGACATGTCAGATATATATCTTCGAAACCAGGCACTCATCTTGAGAGTGCAGGAACTTGAAGCAATATTGGACGGATGTAGAGAGAGTCTCCCGAATAGTTAGAAACATATTACAAGTGTATAGGCAATCGATTCGGCATTATATTGCCCCCGTTAAATGTCTCCGTGTCGAATCTGATTGCCTTTTTTTTATGCCTAAAGGAGGTGAATCATGAGACTCAGATCCATAATTGCTTCGATCATTATAATTTTTTCCTCAACAACAACGATTCATGGCTATACCTGGGATAATACAAAAGGTGTCGGCCTAACACTCAACACAATCAAATTTATTGGCGATCAGACAGATAAGGCTGCTATCGGATCGTGGAGTGGCATCAAACTGAGCTACGGACTCTCTCCGTATGTAAAGATACAGGCCAATGCCTCATATGGAAGCTTCAAGCCAAGTGTCGCTGGTTCCAGATTTAAGCCTGATTCCGATTCTCCCTACCGCACATTCAATTTCCCTGTTTCAGTTGCGATACAAGCGAGTCCTGTGAAAGAAGGCAGACTCAAGCCCTATTTAATGCTGGGTGCAGGAATGATGTTATGGGATTTGAGAGATGTCTCTACTGTGAAAGACAGTTTTTTCGATCAGCGCAAGTTCAGGTGGGGACAGAGAATACACGGACCACTTCAGAAAAATCCGATGCTGACGCAGGGTATCGGTGCGGAGCTGTTTTTCACGGATAACCTGACGATGGACATTTACGCAATTTTCAGTGCGTTGATTGAAACGACGAAAGACAATGTCGGGCTTGGGGATTTCAATGATCAGGTTGTTCAGGGCGGGGTGGCTCTCACCTACTATTTCGGTACATACAAAGACACTGATAACGACGGAATTGAGGACAAATACGACGCGTCGCCATTGCATGCCGAGGATTTCGATGGATATCAGGATAAGGATGGAGAACCTGATTTCGATAACGATGGTGATGGCATACCGGATCTGAAAGATGAGGCGCCTGATGTGGCAGAGGATTTTGACAATTTCCAGGATGATGACGGGATTCCTGATTTGGATAATGATGGTGATGGTATTATCGATGCCAGAGATGCGTGTCCGGATGACGCAGAGGACTTTGACGGCTTCAATGACAATGATGGATGCCCGGACAATGATAATGATGGCGATGGGATCATGGATGACGTGGATAAGTGCCCCGATGAATCCGAGACCATTAACGGATATGAAGACACGGATGGTTGCCCCGATTCAAAGCCGGTTGAGAAGTTGAAAAGGATGGAGAAGCTGGAAAAACAGGGTGCCAGACTGATCATGCGTGGTGTGAATTTCGCATCGGGCAGCAGTGCATTGACTGTCAATTCATACTCCATCCTGGATGAAATTGCTTTGCAGTTGCACGGCGACAGTGAAGTGATGATCGAGATTCGCGGTTATACCGATAGTAGTGGTTCTGCTGCAGCGAATCAGGCGCTATCTGAAAGACGCGCCAGAGCGGTGATGCAATATCTGATCAACGCCGGTATCGATCCGGCAAGAATGAAGGCCGCAGGATTCGGTGAAAAAGATCCGGTCTCCAGCAACGACACGGTGCAGGGACGCGCTCAGAACCGAAGGATTGAATTTGTTCGAATCAAATAATCTGTGATCTGAAAGGGGTACATTGTTCATCTTTTCAAAGATGAAGGGATGTTCGCTGAGAGTCCGTTTAAACAATCAGGGTGTCATGCGCCTGTAGTCAGTGTTGAGCGGAGTGTGACACTGTAATTTTAATCTGATCCCCAGTGTTGACCCGAAAGGCTTTTCGCGATGATGATGACACAGACAGTGATGACCAGGATCAGAATCGCTGCCGTGATATAGTCTCCCAATATCAGTTTTCCGGTCAGGAACAGAGCGGAAGATACAGCGATTATACACAATATCGCATTCCTGAAATTTACGACAGTGAAAAGCGAGTCGTTTGAGAAGTCTTCCTGAATTTTCCTCGCAATACGAAGCCAGCCGATACCACCGGGACGCACCTGTCGATAAAATTGTACGAGCTTCTCCTCATCCACCTGTTTTGTGATGAATGTGAATGAGATCCAGATGATCAGTGATATCGGGACAGTATAGAGCAGGGTCCAGGGAAATACCTTGTCCGGCAATGTGTACCTGTCGATAAGGAGTATGGTCAGCGTCGAGGCTGCGATGATCGGAATAATCAGCAATGTATGTCGTTTTCGCCAAACGGAATCGATTAATGCTTTCGTGAGCAGTGCGACAGGCGGCACACAGACCAGGGCGATGAGGATTTTCTTCATCTGCGTGTCGGACGGGCATATGAGTGCAGCAGCCATCACAATGAGGATCGCGCTTGTGGCTGATATCTCGGACCATGCATTTACGCGCCACCAATACCATCTGGCGATGTAAACGATTCCTATCCCCGCGTTTATCGCCGAGAGCAGCAGCCAGCCGAGAAAGATATCATGCATGAGAAACGAAACACCCCCTCCGATAAAGGCCATCAGCACCACCAGCCCAACGGATACTCTGACATAGTGTTTGTCTGATGCATTCTTGGCGATGAAAGGTCTGTAAAGATCATTGACGAGATAAGACGCTCCCCAATTCAGTTGTGTGCTGATAGTGGACATGAAGGCGGCAAGAAACGAGGCCAGCATCAGTCCCAGAAAGCCAGGCTTCAGACAAGTGATCATCACTGCAATGTAACCGAGTTCAGGATCAGGCTTCAGCTGCCCTGTGATGGCATCTCGGGTGGCGATACCGGGAAACATGACCGCTGCGACCATGCCGACGATAATCCACGGCCAGGGACGTATGCAGAAATGAGCGATGTTGAACCATAGATAACCGAAAAAAGAGTGTCGTTCGTCCCTTGCGGAAAGCATTCGCTGGGCAAAGTAGAGTCCGCCGTCGGTGTTTCCCACAGTCCACCAGAGAAGCAGAATGTACAACAGGAAAATGTGAAATGCATGCTGCGGAGAGTTTATCGAGGGGATCAGCGATAGCATGGATTCTGCGCGTTCCGGACTGTAGATTTCGGAGAGCTGTGTGAAAATTGTCGCAAAACCGCCGGCCGCGTCCACTGAAACAACGGCCAGATATATCGCCATAGAGATTGCCAGTATAAACTGAAAGAAATCTGTGGCAACCACGCCCCATAAACCGCTCATGGCTGAATAGGTAAGCGTGATAATGATACAGATAATCACCGCCCAGTGTTTGGGCACATTGAAGGTCAGACCAAGAATTTTCGTCATCGACAGGATGACCCAGCCCATGACAAGGCAGTTATAGGGAATGGCCAGATAGACGGCGCGAAAACCGCGAAGTACTTTGGAGGATTTTCCCGAATACCGGATGTCGATGAGTTCTGCATCTGTGAGTATCCGGGTTCTGCGCCATAAACGGGAAAAGAGGAACACACCGCCGACGAACATGGGTATCTGAGACCACCAGAACCAGTTGCCCCATATCCCCTGCTTCACAAAGAGCCCGCTGATCGCCAGTGGAGTATCCGCGGCAAACGTCGTCGCCACCATGGATGTACCGAGCACCCACCAGCTCACACCTCGCCCTGAAGCAAAGTATTCAACCAGGTTTTTCTGTCCCCTTCTGGAAAAATAGAGTCCGATCAGGAGAGATATAACCAGAAAAGCCCCAATGATAAGCCAGTCAATGACATGTATATTGCATTGAATGGAAAATTCGACGGGTTCTATTGCATTCATGCAATCGCCGCGCTATTCCGAAGCAGACTTTTTTCCGAATTCCGCATCCAACGGCAAAAACTTGATCAATACGATTCCGGGTATGGTTGTGATGAGAACCCAGATGAAAAAGTCAGGATAGCCGATCAACTCCTGAATCCAGCCGCTGACCATGCCGGGCAGCATCATACCCAATGCCATAAATGCGGTGGTGATGGCGAAATGCGCCGCCTTGTATTTGCCCTGGGATATGTAAATCATGAACAGCATGTAAGCAGTAAATCCGAATCCGTATCCAAACTGCTCGATACCTACGCAGATATTGATGATCGTGAAGCTGTCCGGCTGCGTGTTAGCCAGGTAAATGTAGACGGCATCCGGTACATTGATTGCGATTGCCATCCACCATATCCATTTCTTCAATCCATGCTTTGCCGCGACGAATCCGCCGAGCAAGCCGCCAGCTGTCAGCAGGAGCATGCCCACCGTGCCGTAAACGAAACCCAGCTGACCCGTGGTAAGTCCCAATCCACCGTTTTCGGCCGGGTCCAGTAAAAATGGTGATGCGATTTTTACAAGCTGGGATTCACCGAGCCGGTATAACAGCAGAAAGGCGATCATGACACCAATGCCTTTCTTCTTGAAAAAGAGCACGAAGGTGTTGCCGAACTCCTTTAAAAAAGACCGAAAGGATTCCGATTTTCTGGGAACATCCTCCACCGGGTGTGGAAGCACGAAATAGTGGTAAATGGCAAAGATAGCGAATAATGAAGTCATGAATAGAAATGTCAATATCCAGGAGAGCGGGATGTTGCCGGCGCGGGCTGAAAATTGAGCGCTGGATACCTGCTTTAGCTTCGGATCGATCTGTATCAAGGATATGATCGGTTTGTTCCAGTTATTCTCCGTGAAAATGGCATGATTTCCTTCGATGAGCTCGATGCTCTTGTCGCCACTGTCCCTGCTGAAATTGATGACAACCTTTTTTCCCGCTTCAGGCGGCCTGGACAGATACATTTGAACAGCACCGATATTTCCAGCCAGTTTCTGAGATGTATCTTTCTCCTCCAGAGGTCCGAATACGGCAAGAAACATATGCTCGATACTCTTGACGATATTTCTTTGCCACCATGTGGGTGGCCTGGAGATCTCTCCCTTTTTATCTTTTCCCTTGTCGGTGAGGTGGCCGTTGGCGCTATTCCATGCCTGCACGCGTTTGACGAGCGTATCGATTTCCTGCGGGTCTCTGGATGTGGTGAGGATGTTCAAAGAATCGCTGGTGGTGACGATACGGAGCTCTCCCTCCAGTGCCTGAATGTTGAGGCTGTCAGGTATTAATTCGTACTCGACGATCTCTCTTTGTTCCGCTACAGCGCTGACATGGATGTTCACAGTCTCGAGGCCGCTGTGACTTTCGATGTAACCTGCGAGTATCACCAGCAAACCCTGACCTGTCAGCATGGCAAACCTGTAAAAAGTACTTCGCACGCCCACAAACCAGGCCTGTTGGTGCTGTGAAAGGCCGAGCATATAGAATCCGTCTGCAGCGATATCGTGCGTGGCGCTGCTGAACGCGAGAAGCCAGAAGAAAGCCAGTGTGAGCTTGAAAAAGTTCGTTGTGGGGATGGTCAGTGCGATACAGGCAAGTCCTGCACCGACAAGCATCTGCGTGAATACGATCCAGAACCGTTTCGTCCTGAAAAGATCGACAAGAGGGCTCCACAAAGGCTTGATGACCCAGGGCAGATAGAGCCAGCTGGTATAGAGTGCAATCTCAGTATTCGAAATTCCAAGACGTTTGTACATGATCACGGAAATGATCATGACGACGACGTACGGAATGCCTTCTGCGTAGTATAGACTCGGGACCCAAAACCAGGGCGAAAGTCCTTTGCCCTGTTCACGTTTAGCGGACTTTCTCATCTCTGCTCTCCGGATTGTAGTTCTAGTCCCAATATAATTTATCTGTGCGAAATTTGCAAGGAAAATATATATGCGGAATAGTGCAGTAACGATTGAAAAATAGAGATCGCCGGTTATCCGTTATTCGTAAACCTTTTCTCGTAAATTGATAAAACGGATGTGGGGCATGCGGAGAAGTCTGATGACGGCAGTGCCGTGCAACGCGATGATCAATTCAGGAGGTCTGGCGTTCTTTTTTCAATTCAAGGATCTGGTCACGAAGCCGGGCAGCATCCTCGAAACGCTCTTCATTAACGGCCTTGTTCAACTGGATATTCAACTCTTCAAGCCTGTCGACATTTGCAGGTTTTACGCTCATTTCACCCTGCTTATCCTGAACGCCGGCGCGTTTCATCACCGATTCGTTGACGAATATAGGGGACTGCATGCGTAAAGCAAGTGCAATCGCGTCGCTGGGCCGGGCATCGATTTCATACTTCGTGCCGTCCAGCTCAATTCGCAATATAGCATAATAGGTGTTTTCTCGCAGATCACTGACGATGATCTGATCCACCTTCACGCTGATGGTCTCCAGAAGATTTTTCATCAGATCGTGTGTCAGTGGTCTCGGGGGGCTGATCTTCTCAAGCTGCAAGGCGATCGCCTGGGCTTCGGTCGAGCCGACGACGATTGGCAGCCATCGGTTTTGGACATCGTCTTTGAGAATCACGACAAATCTGTTTGTTGTCGTATCGAATGTCACTCTGTCAATTCTTACTGCAATCATTATTCTCTTTAAACCTCGCGTTCATTGTCTCCTGTCAGGACCACCCGCCGTTATCTGACTTTATTATATAAAATTAATATACAAGTGTCAAGCGAAAAATGAAAAAAATGGGGGCTCATTTCATAATGAAATCGATCACAGCATCTGTGATGTCTGTTATGGCATTGATCTGATGAAAGAGCGCTTCGGACTGTCTCCCCCAAATCAGCAGTGGTACAGGGTTCTTCGTATGCGTTTTTATCGAAATATCTTCAATGTTTCCATGGTCGCTCGATACCATGATCACGCATTCGTTCAGATCAGATTCAGTCAGTGTCGTGTGGAGATATCTGTCCAGGTCCAGGAGTGTCTTTTCTGCCAGTGCTCTGTTCTGTTTATGGCCAACAGCGTCGGTGATGAAGTATTCGTAAAGACTGAAATCGAAGTTAGTGGATGCACCCGCCAGCATCTTTCCTGCCTCTTCAGCCGTTCGTGCCGGCACATCAAATCCCTTGTCGATCAGTTCACGGTTTGTGAAATCGTGGTATACGGAGCGACCCCCCAGAAGATCATCGAAATCCTGAAATTTGAGACCCGCTTTCCAATTAGCAATGCTGGTGACTGAGAGAAAGCGAAGCAACGCCTCTGGACCCTTTTCGAAAAACAAGGGCCTATAGGTGTTGAGAAAAGCGGCTTTCAAACCGGCCCGGGTGAGTCTGGTGAAGATGGAATGTTCAGCAAGGATGTTGCGAAGCGTTTCATTCGGGAAACCGCTCAAATGCCTGCCGAGAACTTTCGCCGCGTTGATGCCTGTGAGTAATGCGGTCTGTCCGGTCGCGCTCTGAGGAATACCCGGAGCACCCAGCGAAGCATCCAGAGGCTTGCAGCGTCCCTTGAACGGCAATGGGACATCTCGTTCTCTGTCGCTGAAATTATTGAAAATTGTGAGTTCAGGATGCGCGCACGGATTTACGGTTCGATCATACGCACCGACTCCCAGACCGTCGATGAATATGAATAGTACGCGTTTACCCATCAGTACAGTTTTTTGATATCGGATTCTCTGTAATAATGGTTAAGAATCCTCTTATAATTCATTCCCTGCAACGCCATGACTGCAGCCCCCGTCTGGCACATACCCACACCGTGTCCCCAGCCGGCGCCGTGCAGCGTGAACTCCCGGGGAATACCATTGACGACGTTCTTACGCTCGACCTGGAAGCAGGAACTGTACAGATAACTATCTGACAGCGCTTTTCGAATCTCCAGCTCTTTCTCGATATCCATTGCGCTACGAGTCCCCTCGATCCGGAGAGTCTTGAGACGGCCCGAAATGCCTCTCTCCACAGGGATGATGTTTATGATATCCCCGAAATCTGTACCTGTCTTTCTCAGCAGAATCTCGCTGAGTTCATTTTGAGAATAGGTCACATCCCATCTGAAGTACTTTCTCGCGTATTCGAGATAGGACGGGACTTCGATCTTGCTCAGATTGCAGTAGACGTCCGGACTGCTGTTGATCCAGAGAGAAAGGTTCTCTTCGTTTTTCAGGAAATCCTCATTCACGCGAACATTGTACTGATCCATATCGAAGATTCCTCGCAGGTATCTCCTGGGATTTCCGTCCCACACATTTTCGTTGTGTTCAGTATGACCACCACAGACACCCGCGTAGAAAGTTTCACAGATTTCATCTTCGTACATGAGTGCCTGGCCGGCAGTTTCTCGAACAGCCGTTGTCGTCGTGCCATTGATGTTGGTAATTCCTTTGAACACCTGGCAGTGGACTTCATCGCAGAGGTCGAATGGCGCCAGCGGATGCTGTTTACCGATTCTGGACAGCGTGTAACTTCGCGCGGTGATTGTCTGTGCCTTCAGGGCTTCCAGCGGGAAACCCGGGTTCATTTCGGCGGAGATGACACCGGCAAGATAATTCGCGATGGGAATTTCGTTCATCACGGTGAGTTGCCCGGATCCGTTCACGATGAAGATCATGTCACCCTCGTACGTCCGTGTCTCACGTGACTCATAATGAAATCCCGCGCCGGTACGCGCATTGATCGAGATGTTGTTGCCGGAGAGACGGATGAAATTTCTGGCTTCCAGAGATCTGTTCGAGCTTTGATCACTCAGTTGTAAAATGCCGGAGGGGAGTCGCCCGTAAAATGTTTCGACAATGGTGAACATCTCATCGCTGATATCATTCTGCAGCCGTATGGCGCTTTCCTTGTTATCGAATGCTCTGTCGATACAGACATAATAGTACTTCTGGGAGATGATTTGTCCGGCGCGAAATTCCCGGCGAGTTTTCTCTTTGATAACGGATGGATATCCTTTCGCTCTGACATCCGAGGCTATTTTCTGCGCTTCACGATCGTCGAGCACCTTGCGTGCCGCAAGGTAGTAGTCTATGCGCGCCGCCTTGGCGTAGATGAGCCTGATCTCGTACTGATCGCCGGCTCCGCCGGTGGCGAGCAAAGCACCATCCGAAGAATAGACTTCGAAATCATCTCCTGCCTGAAAAGCGATCTCATCCACATCCTCGAGAATGCCGATACGAAGCTTTGGTGCTCTTGCATCGTCCGGTATGGGTTGAACACCACAGCCATTGACTATTGTGAGTATGCAAAATAGAAGTGCGATTTTTTTCATGGTTTATCCCCGCTATTTATAACCAAGATCTTTGAGCGATCCGTCCTTGAAACGCCATTTGTCCTTCACACTCACATGAAGATCGAGATAAACGTCGCGTTCGAGAAAAGATTCGATGTCGGTTCGGGCAATGCGACCGAGCGACTTGAGCGCGGCGCCCTTTTTGCCGATGAGTATTCCCTTCTGAGATGAACGTTCCACGTAAATCGTGGCCCTGATATAATCCTTGTTACCCTCTCTCTCCTTGAATTCCTCGATGGATACCGTGGTGGAATAGGGGATCTCATCTTTGTATTTCTGAAAGATCTTTTCCCTGATAATTTCGGCGACGAAAAAACGTTCCGGTTGTTCCGTCAGCATGTCGGGCGGATAGTAGGGTGGCATTTCAGGGAGATGTGATCGAATGCAGTCAATCACCAGTTTTACGCCGTCGCCATGAAGCGCTGAAATCGGAATGATCTCGGTGAAATTCATGGCATCCTGATAGGACTGTATGATGGGCAGCAGATTCTCCTTGCCGATGGTATCGCTCTTGTTGATGATCAGGAGTACCGGTTTATTCACACCTGCGAGGGACGACAACTGCGCGAAATCCTTCTCTCGGCTTCGGTTTTCCGCATCGATCATATACAGGACCACATCGGCGTCGTCCACCGCGCTCCAGACGGTCTTCACCATGATCTCGTGGAGCTTGTATTTCGGTGTGAGCAGTCCGGGCGTGTCCAGGAAAATGATCTGACAGTTATCCGCGTTGTAAATGCCAAGGATACGGTGACGCGTGGTTTGCGGCTTGGGCGTAACAATGGAGAGCTTGATATCCAGCACTCTGTTCATGAGCGTGGATTTGCCCACGTTCGGCCGTCCGATGAGCGCCGCGTAGCCGGATACGAATGATTTATCTGTCATAATGAACCAATATACGGTTTTGCCATAATAAAATCAAGTGATTTTGATCTGTATATCTTGTGTAGATTATAACGGTTATGCGGGCTATGTTACGTGCATCGTAGACGCGGGCAGGCTCATTCCCCGTACTCGAGCATTTCCGCCGCCTCTTCAAGGTCCGTGATATCGCCGAGTACTGTCAGGCGGTCGCCTATCTCCAGCACGTCGTTGGCATGCGGTATGATGAGCTGATTCCCGCGGCGGATTGATGTGATCCAGAGGTCGCCGGGAAGCTTGATGCGGCGCAGCCGTCTGCCGGCGAAGGCGGGATTTTGAAGTACGAATTCACGCACATCCCTCTCATCGGATGTGGATGTGAGTATGGAGAGCACATCCGGATTTCTCACCATGAGAGAGAGGATCGTAACCTGGGACGTCGATGGTTCGTACGGCTGTACGTTCATGCGCTGATAGGCAGAGGTATTCTCCGCGTCATTCACTCTGGCGACGATGTGCGGAACACCGGCTTCCGTTGCAAGCTGGCACAATGCCATGTTGTCCCTGTCATCCGGATGAAGCGCCAGCAATCCCTTCGCTCTGGTTTTCTGGATAGCTCCTTTCAGCTTTTCATTGGTGACAAGCATTGTCTTGACTTTTAATTTATCCGCCTTTTCGATGACCTTCTTGTCCCGGCTCATGATCGTCGTTTTTTCGCCGTGACCCATCAATTCCATGGCTACATCTAGCGCCTGTGTCCCGCCACCGCAGACGATAATACCCTCTCGTCTCTCATGCTTCACCTTCGGTGCAAAGGTGCCGAACAGCAGCGGCATGGTGAGCACGGTGAGCATGGCGAAAATGGTAATGGTGGTTGCAGCCGCTGGCGCAAGCAAGGCGGATTTGACGCCGATGATGATGACTGCAATCTCCAGCGACAAATGTGTGTTCAATAAAAATCCGCCTGCCAGGCTCTCTTTCCAGGAGAAGTGTCTCCTCAGATAAAGCGCAGGAACCATCTTGACGATCAATGCGAGAACGAACAGCAGGGGGAGAAGCAACAGGCTTTCTGGTGTATCCGCGAGAGCCGTAAAATCGAGGTTTACCCCGACCATAATGAAGAATACGGGAATAAAAAAACCGAATCCAAAGGCTTCGAGCTTCTCTATCAATGATTCATCTTCATTGGATTTGATGAGTGCGATGATCATGCCGGCGAGGAAGGCTCCAAGGATCAATTCTGCTTCGACGAATTCAGCCAGCACAACGAATGCCAGCAGTATGGCGATTGCGCCGCGCACCTTGATCTGCACAGTGGCGCGGGACATCTCTTCCACAAGCGCACGCACCTTTTTCAGTTTCGTGAATCGCGAACCGAATCGCTGAAAAATAAAAAATGCGAGGAAGAGCAGCGATATTGAGAATATCTCGAGACTCAATCCATGAGATTGTATGATAAGAAATATGGTCAGCAGTATGACCGTTAGAAAATCAGCCAGCGTGGCTGAAATGAAAATGGACTGCCCGATACGCGTATGCAGCAGATGCCGTTCCTTGAGTATAGGCAGCAGGACGCCGAGAGATGTCGCGCTGAGTATAAATGCCAGAATCCAGGGATTCCCTTCGATGCCGAAATGATTCAACAACCGCGCGCCAGGAAAGGAGAGTGCGATCGTTAGCGCGTATATCACGAAAGCGATGCCTATCGGATTCGGCTCGTTTTCATCCTTCACATCCTTGGCTTCAGGGAAGAGCATCGAGAAATTGATCTCAATCCCGGCGAGAAACATCAGAAACGCGAGTCCGATATTGCTGAGCAGCGCGAGTATGGTATCTTCCTGGACCAGTCCGAGAAGCGATGGACCAATGATGATACCTGCCATGATCTCTCCAACGACCAGAGATATCTTGATCCTTTTGATCTGAGATAATATGATTGGTACAATGAAAGCGAGAAAAATGACGATCAGAAGCGGAGCAAATGAATTCGACTCTTCCATGAGGTTAGTGACTCTCTATATCGGAGCAGCGGATCATCTTGCCTCTTTCTTGCTCGATAGTGTATGCTTTTCGATATCATATCGATCTTTGAGTTCATCAACCACCGTCTTGTCCCATAGTCGAACGCCTCTGAAATAGGCAGCCCTTCCGATCATGTGTGAGGCGACAGGTGCGGTCATGAAGATGAACACGATCGTCAACAACGCGCTGATGATAACGCCTGCACCGCCGATATAGAGCATCACCGAGATGAGCATCAAGCCCGATCCGAATGAGGCGGCCTTGGTCGCCGCGTGCATCCGCGTGAATACATCGGGAAACCGCAGGATACCCAGAGCGGAGAGGAACATGAAAATGGATCCGAAAATCAGGAATATGGAGGCAACTATCTCTATCATTTCAATACCCTCTTTTCAAGATAACGTGCAATGGCAACCGTGCCCAGAAAGGCGATCAACGCCACAACCATCACCACAATGAGATAGACCACCTCGCGTGTCAGAATGATATAGGCGATGATGAATCCCACTGTCAGCATTGTAATGAGATCGAGTGCGACCACGCGGTCTGGTAAGCTGGGGCCTAAAACCAGTCTGATGAATGTAATAATCAATGACAGCACGATCAAGAACATGGAGAAAAAAGCGGCATATTCGATCAACGAATAACTCATTTGGAAACCTCCAGTATCCTGGCTTCAAGACCGTCAATGATGTCCTTCCGCGTATTTTCAATATCATCCACATAGAGCGAATGAATGTAGATCACTTTTCTGTCTGTTGAAACATCCAGCGACAATGTGCCGGGTGTCATGGTAATCAGATTGGCCAGCGCGAGAATTTCAAGATCTGATTCGATTGATAGCGGCACTGCCACCACACCGGGATTGAAGTTGAGCTTGGGCGATACAATTGCGA
Organism: Candidatus Zhuqueibacterota bacterium; assembly: GCA_036351795.1. GTDB lineage: Bacteria > Zhuqueibacterota > Zhuqueibacteria > Thermofontimicrobiales > Thiofontviventaceae > JAZBPW01. Next base: position 44,596 of record JAZBPW010000085.1, read on the forward strand.
TTGCGACGCGAATGTTCGCAATGATGATCTCTTTGATATAGAAAAGAGTGAACGGGATCAGTCTGAAGATTTTTTTTATCATTGTGATGCTCCAAGAACAGCGATGATGTATTGCGTCGGATTGAGCAACTGTTCGGCGGTCTGCTGCGCGAGAACGAAAACGGGTTCCACGGCAAGCCCTATGATCACGGTCAAAAGCGCCAGCACACATACGGGACAGATGTAGATGGCCAGTGCGCGCTTGCGCGGTACAGGAATCGTGTTTTTGCTGTCGGGTGCTTTCTTCCAGAAGACCTCATTCCATATTTTCGTCATGGAGTAGAGCGTCAGAATGCTGACGATAAGCGCGACAACGACAATCCAGTAATTCTGCATATCCAGGCCGGCTTTGATCAATATGAACTTTGCCCAGAAGCCGGATAATGGAGGGATCCCCGCGAGGGAAAAAGCCGGAATCACGAACAGCAATGATAAAAATGGATGCGACTTATAGACACCCCCAAGTTTCTTGAGATCGTAGCTTCCCTTGAGCCGGTGTACGATACCGCTGACCAGGAACAGATTTGTCTTGACAATAATGTGATGGATGATATAGAAAACTGATCCGGCAATGGCCAAAGGTGTAAAGATACCAAGCCCCATGATCATATAGCCAATCTGACTGATGATATGAAATGACAGAATTCGCCTGAATTCGAATTGAGAGGCAGCGCCGAGCACGCCTGTGATCATCGTGAGGGCCGCGATGATCAGAATCAGCATGTGCATGAATTCTGCATCGTGCACGAAGAAAAGCGTGAAACTTCGCAGCAACGCATAGACACCAACCTTGGTGAGCAAGCCCGCGAACAGAGCGGACACAGCAGCCGGCGGTGTATGATAGGATGCCGGCAGCCAGAAAAACAGCGGGAAGACCGCGGCTTTGATGCCGAATGCGATCAGAAAGAGCATGGCAGAACTCGCAATCAGCTCGCCCTGATTATCCACTCTCAGTTTATAGGCCAGATCCGCCATGTTCAACGTACCCGTTTGTCCATATAGGATGCCCAGTCCTGTGAGAAAAAGCGCGGATGCGATCAGATTGATGGTGACGTAATTGACAGCGCCTTCCATCTGCGCCCGTTCACCGCCCAGGATCATCAGCACGAATGACGACATAAGCATCACTTCGAACCATACGTAAAGGTTGAAGATATCGCCGGTCATGAAAGCGCCGCACACGCCCATGAGCAGAAGATTGAAGAGCGGAAAATAGCCGTAAGCCTGCCTTTTAAGATCGATGGCCATAATGGAATATATGTTCACCGCCAGTCCTACGATTGCCGTCAGCAGTACCATGATGACACTCAACAGATCGCCGACAAGGCTGATGCCAAAGGGCGCAACCCAGTTACCGATCTGTATGACCTGAATACCTTCATGCCGGACATACAGCAGCAGTTGGATCGATGAAACGAGCAAGCTGACGGAACCGAGCGTGCTGATGAAATACTGCGTATAGCGCCATCTGAGCGTGAACAGCAGCAGGATTGCCGTGAAAAACGGGATGAGTACGGGCAAAACGAGCAGCATTTTCATGAATTTCTGCCTTTCATTTTATCCAGATCATCGGTTCCGACTGTTTGATAGGCGCGATGCACCAGCACAAGCATGAACGCCAGCACGGCAAAGCTGATCACTATAGCCGTCAGAATAAGCGCCTGAGGCAGGGGGTCGGCATGCACTACGGGAGGAATCGATTCACCCGGTGGTACAATGGGAGCGGTGGCACGTGTCAAACCGCCCGAGGTAAAGATGAGCAAATTCGTGGCCTGACTTAACAGGACAAGCCCGATGACCAGCTTGACGATACTGCGTCTCAGAATTGAGTAAATTCCCGCCGCATACATCATTCCGATGAGAATTGCCAGCAGTGATTCCAACTACTCCTCCATTAAAGTGAATACGATCGTCAATAGGACTCCGAATACGACAAAGAAGACCCCGATATCAAAGATCAAAGGGGTGCTGATTATCATCTTACCCAGTACCGGAATATGAAATTTAAAAAACTCATGGGTGACAAAGGCTTCGTTTTTCAGAAACGAAGGGATCCCGCTGCCGAGAGCGAGAAGCAGGCCTAAAGCCATGAAGACGCCGGGCTCAATTTTTATTTTTTCTTCCGCAGAACGATGTCCGAAGGCGATGGCGTATAGTATGAAGGCTGATGACGCGATCAATCCACCGATGAAGCCGCCTCCGGGTGCGTTGTGTCCACGGAACAAAATGAAAAGCGACAGCACCATAAGAATTGGCAACAACTGCCGTGCCGCTATGCGCAGGATAATTGAATTCATCTATTTGCTCTTCTCTTTCTTGGGCTTCAGTTTGATCAACGCGTAGACACCAATCGCTGCTATGGAGAGCACGGTGATCTCTCCCATGGTATCGATCGCCCTGAAATCCACCAATATGACATTGACGATATCCCGGCCATGGGCGAGTGGCGCGCTGTTTTCTGAAAAGTACGTCGATATCTGCTGCGCGATTTGAACATGACGGGCAGTCAGAATGAGTATCGTCATCAGTGATCCTGCCAGGAAAGCCACAATGGCGTCGCGAATTCTCGACTTCGTGCTGGAAAACTCCTGAAAGTAGGGCAGATGATAGATCACCAGCACGAAAATGATCACGGTCAAAGTTTCCACAAGAAATTGTGTCAGCGCCAGATCCGGTGCGCCGAAAAGGACGTATATCATTGCAACCCCAAAGCCGATGACGCCAAGAGAGGCCACGGCGGCCATGCGTGACGGCGTGAGCATTGCCATGATCGTTGCCATTAACATGACCAGCACGAGCCCTGCTTCGTAAAACTGGAGTCCGCTGAAACTGATGGAAACCGGGAGCCCTTTCATTCGGATCAGCTGTGTACAGACCATGGATACAGTGACGAGAATGATCGTGATGAGATAGTATCTCAGTTTGCCATTTTGAAGGAATCTCGTCTGAAGGTCGGCAAAGCGAAGCATGCCCTTCAGCAGATAATCATAGATTCGGCTCGGACTGATTGGTATGAGAAATTTCAATCTGGGTGCGAACTCTCTGAATTTATCTCTGAAATGGAAGAATCCAATGCCAAGTGCGACGGTGAGCACGCTCAACATGAATACCATAGTAAAGCCGTGCCAGGTCTTCAGCTCTACAAGGATGGTTTGCGCCTTGATCGCTGTCACGGCAGGAGATATAAGCGGCATGGCGATTGAGTTCGGCATGATTCCCAGAACCACACCGCATAACGCCATGAGAAAAGGGCCAATCCAGAATGCGAATTCAACAGGATGCGATTTTTTTGCGGTGGCGCTGGTTTTGCCCCAGAAGGGGAAAATACCAACCATAATGGCTACGGTGACATTGACGGCATTGCCGATGATGCTTGCGGTCATCAAACTGATCGCCGCGTTCGGGGCGTGCAGATGCGCCTCATAAATGAGTTCTTTACCTACGAAACCGAGAAGTGGAGGAAAGCCGGACATCGAGAGCCCGGAAAAGGCGGCCGCAATGCCGATGAAGGGCATCACACGCATCAGTCCGCTGAGTTCGGTCACATCACGCGTTCCTGTTGAATGATCGACTGCGCCAACGATCATGAAAAGTGCGCCTTTGTAAAGTGCGTGCACCATCAGAAAAACCATAGCGGCTTTAATGGCCAGCGTCGTTCCGATTCCCAATAGTAAAACCAGCATGCCAAGCGCACTCACTGTGGTATATGCCAACAGTTTCTTGAGATCCGTCTGATAGAGTGCCATGAGCGCCCCGACCAGCATCGTCGTGACACCGGCAATCGTGATCAGGTAATTCCATTCCAATGTATTGCCCATGATCGGATTGAATCGCGCCAGAAGGTAGATGCCTGCCTTGACCATGGTTGCTGAATGGAGATACGTGCTCACGGGCGTCGGCGCCTGCATCGCTGACGGTAGCCAGAAATGGAATGGAACCTGCGCGGACTTGGTGAACGCACCGGTGAGAACGAGCGCAAGTGCGGGCAAATAGAGCGTGTGATTTCGTATGATATCACCGGAATCCAGCAGACTGACAATTGAATAGGTTCCACCTGCAATGCCTGTGAGAATGAATCCAGCCAGTAATGCGAGCCCACCGAGTCCGGTAACAAGCAGCGCCTGCAACGCAGCTTTTCTTGACTCCTCCTTTTCGTGGTTGAATCCAATCAGCAGGTAGCTGGACAGACTGGTCAGTTCCCAGAATACGAAAATGGTGATGAGATTCTCCGCCATGACGACACCGAGCATGGATCCCATGAAGATGAGGATATAGAGATAAAATCGTCCGTGCTGAGGGTGACCTCTGAAATAGGCGCCCGAATAGAAAATCACCATCATGCCGACACCGGTGATGATCAGGGCGAAAATCATGCTTAATCCATCGAGATAAAAGGACAACTGAATACCAAGGCTTTTGATCCAGGGATAGCTGAATGTAAATACCTCACATTCAGTCGTACATATCCTGGGCAGATAGGATATGAAATATGTAAATATCCCAAGCGGAAGCAGAAAAATTACCCAGTGCGAGTATTTTTTGAAGATCCGGTGAATAAAGGGCGCTGTAAACGAGAATACAAAACTTGACAGAATAATATATATCATATTAGTCGATTATCTGTGATAGAATCTCGGTTCATGTCGTTATCGAACACGCTACTTTGACTCGTAATGTAAATAAAAATATAAAAAAAAGCAAGCGAAAAGCGATACTTGAGATATTTATGGATGAACATTTTCGGATTAATTTATTCTTGATTCTTTGCAATATATTTTGTATTGTTAATTTTAACTAATAGAGTGGAATTGAAACGGTCAGAGAGAGGCAAACCGGATGAAAACAGATAAATTGATCTCATGGAATGTCAATGGGGTTCGAGCGATTCACAAAAAGGGTTTTCTGAACTGGCTGAAAGAGGAGGATCCAGATATACTCTGTCTCCAGGAGACGAAAGCCATGGAGGAACAGCTTCCGGATGAGCTGCGTGCGGTTGAAGGATATCGCAGCTATTACGCGTCAGCCGAGAGAAAGGGATACAGCGGTGTGGCGATATACACCAGGGAAAAGCCTCTTGCAGTTCACAGAGGCATGGGAATTCCTGAATTTGACATTGAAGGGCGTGTTTTACATCTTGAATATGCGCAATTTCATCTGTTGAATATTTATTTTCCGAATGGCAAGGCTTCCAAAGAGCGGCTTCGATATAAAATGGCATTCTACGATGCGTTCCTCGGCTTCGCAGTCAAACTGAAGGAAGGCGGGAAGCATGTCGTGATGTGCGGCGACGTGAACACGGCGCATAAGGAGATCGATCTGGCGCGGCCGAAAGAGAATAGAAAGACATCCGGATTCTTGCCCGGGGAATGCGCCTGGATGGATGCGTTCGTCGAAGCAGGATTCTCTGATACCTTTCGCATGTTTGAGAAAGAAGGGGGACATTATACCTGGTGGGATTTGCGCACCAGGGCCCGTGATAGGGACATTGGATGGCGCATCGATTATTTCTTTGTCAATGATGAATTCAAAAAGAATGTGACGTCGGGCTTCATTCTGAAAGAGGTGATGGGGTCGGACCATTGTCCGATCGGGATCGAGATCACGACATAAACGTGATGCCTGATTTAAAGACGACAACTTTGAAATTACTTCTGTTGCTTTGATCAAAATTTGAAAATATATACCTAATTCTTTAAAGTCTTATGGATGTGATTACCTGGGCAGGATCACAAAAGTGAGACATAAACCAAACGGAGAAACAGATGGATGCTGCAGAACTATCGCGAATTCAGTTCGGTCTGACGATTGCGTTCCATTACATCTTCCCTCCCATGAGTATCGGCCTCAGCGTGATACTCGTCATCATGGAAGGAATGTATCTGAAGACAAAAAAGGTGATTTACCATCAGATGACCCGGTTCTGGGTGAAAATTTTCGGACTCATTTTCGCCCTCGGCGTGGCATCGGGAATTGTGATGGAGTTCCAGTTCGGCACGAACTGGGCGACATACTCGAGGTTTGTCGGTGATGTATTCGGCAGTGCGTTGGCGGCAGAAGGTATTTTTGCATTTTTCCTTGAATCCGGTTTCCTCGCGATTTTGCTGTTCGGGTGGAATAAGGTCAAACCGAGAACCCATTTTATTTCGACAATTCTGGTATCGTTCGGTGCTCATTTCAGCGCTGTGTGGATTGTTGTCGCCAATTCATGGCAGCAGACGCCGGCGGGACATCATATCGTCGGTACAGGCGTAGCGGCGCGCGCCGAGATCGTCGATTTCTGGGCGATGCTTTTCAATCCCTCTTCAATGGACCGGCTCAGCCACGTCCTCTGTGGTGCCTGGCAGGCAGGTGCGTTTCTGGTATTGAGCGTCAGCGCGTTTTATATTCTCAAGAAAAAGCACACGGAGTTTGCGCAGAAATCGATGAAAATCGGATTGATCGTCGCCGCCATTGCATCGGTGCTGCAGCTTGGCACCGGTCACTACAGCGCCATTGTGGTTGAAAAACATCAACCGGCAAAGCTGGCAGCATTCGAAGCGCACTATCCGGAGAGTGAAGCGGCGCCATATCATCTGTTCGGCTGGGTGGATGAAGAGGAAGAGGACGTCAAGTATGGCATCAAAATACCGGGCTTGCTCAGCTTCCTCCTGCATTTCGATCCGGAAGCAGAGGTCACAGGATTACGCGCCTTCCCGCCAGATGAGAGACCTCCGGTAAATCTGGTTTTTCAGACATATCATGGCATGGTCATCATCGGCACGGGATTGATCCTGCTGTCATGGCTCGGACTTTTTCTGCTATGGCGCAAGAAACTCTTCAGCATCAGGTGGATACACTGGATATTTGCCTTGTCCGTTCTCGGACCTCAGCTAGCCAATCAATTGGGATGGTTTTCGGCGGAGATCGGTCGTCAGCCATACATCGTGTACGGATTATTGAAAACCAAAGACGCGGTGTCGAAGTCCATTACTGCCGCAGATGTGACGACATCATTGATTATTTTTGGAATCATCTATCTGATGCTTCTTGTCCTGTTCATTTTTCTGCTCAATGAGAAAATTCAGCATGGTCCGGATTTAAAAGATCTTGGAAAGGAGGGGCAACGCGCATGAATATTGCATTCGATTTAAATACAATCTGGTTCGTACTGGTGGGCGCGCTGTTCACAGGTTACGCCATTCTCGATGGATTTGATCTGGGTGTTGGAGCGCTGCATCTTTTCACGAAGACGGATGAGCATAGACGCCTTATGCTCAATGCGATCGGTCCGGTATGGGATGGAAATGAAGTCTGGCTGGTAACAGGAGGCGGCGCCCTTTTCGCTGCCTTTCCCATGGCGTACGCCACGGTATTTTCCGGCTTCTATATGGCATTTATGCTTTTTCTGTTCGGTCTGATATTCAGGGCGGTGGCGATCGAATTCAGAAGCAAACGGCCGTCGGTTCGCTGGCGCCGGACATGGGATATCAGTTTCAGCGTGAGCAGCATCCTCTCCAGCTTGATCGTCGGGATTGCACTCGGCAATATCATTCTCGGCATACCTCTGAATGCGGAACATGAGTTCGTCGGGACATTCTGGGGCCTGCTCAATCCTTATGCGCTTCTGACCGGGATCACTACCGTCGCTCTCTTCATGATGCACGGCTCCATTTACACGGTGTTGAAGACCGAAGGAGAACTGCACGACAGGGTAAGAGGCTGGGTGAATAATACCATTATCTTTTTCATTTTATGCTATGTGACCACCACAATGGCGACGCTCATGTATCTGCCGCATATGCTGGAATATTTCAAACAGTTCCCTGCGCTGTTCGCCATCCCTTTCCTGAATATGCTGGCCATCGCCAACATACCTCGGGAAGTACTCAAGGGGAGTGATTTCAGAGCGTTTTTATCGTCGTGTGCAGCCATGCTGGCTCTCATGGCCATTTTCGGGATCGGTATTTTCCCGAACCTTGTCTATTCCAATCCGATCGCAGAGAACAGTCTGAATATTTATAACGCTGCATCGTCGGCCAAAACACTTAAGATTATGCTGACAATCGCGATCATGGGGATCCCCATCGTGATTGCCTACACCGTGAGCATCTATTGGATATTCCGCGGTAAAGTGACACTGGATGAACACAGCTATTGATATGCAGCCGCTCATAACAGCGTGATCTTTTACGCTGCGGATCAGATCGATCTGCTATCTTGCTGAAGACATGGGTAAATGTGAATCAACCGCAACGTTCGCGAAGAATCCACAGAGAGCCGAGCTAGAATAGATCAGCGATGCTCATCTGTGCGCACCTTATGCGAACTTTGCGGTTGTAAGCATGTTTAAATGAGAGTTTCTGCACTGTCATCGCACGCATCTGTCCGCCTGCACGCTTTTCTTTGAACGCTCATTGAGAGAAGCGGTCAGAGACGTGCCTTCGGTACTAAATCGACCTTTCTACCACCATTTTTAACTTGCATAGTTCCTGAAAAAATTCTATATTTGATACTAATCTAAATCATCTTGGACGTGCAACTGTGAGACAAACGGAGGATTACCACATGATGTCTGAACAGACAATGGAACGGAAACTGAATGGAAATAACGGAAAAGAACTGCTGTCGAATGCGGACGAAATCTCAGTTGAGACGATTGCAAACCTCCTGGTAAAAAAAGGTATCGTGAGTACGGAAGAGCTGTTCATGCTCGAGGGACGTGTGCGTGAAGAAAAGACCCGTCTCGAAAACGCCAATTACGTCAATGTTAAAAATAGCCATATTCGAGGAAGTTACTCAGGCTTCAAGAAGCTGATGAGTCAGTACCGGTGGACAAGACGCCTGGGAACTTTCCTTTTCGGCTGGAAGTGGAAAAAAGTAAAAAAAAGCTGATGAATCAAATGAGGTTTCCATGTGTCGCTTGAGAAACCTTGTTTTATTTTAGCCTGTTTCGGTTGAAAACCGCGCAGCTCGTGTGAGGTGAAATTATCAAAAAATCGGACGACATATGAAAAAAATGTTTGTCATTTTTCTTGCGATGATCGTGATCTCTCCGCAGCTATCGAGTGGTCAGGAGTTTCCGGAACCTCTCGGGGCTGTGAACGATTTTGCCAATGTGATACCACAATATGCGGAGGATGAGATCGATGGCATTGCGAGAGAGATCTGGGGAAAGACCAGCACTGCAATCGTTGTGGTCACCATCGAGTCGCTCGGAGATAATTATATCGAGGATTATGCCAACCGGCTCTATGAGAAGTGGGGCATCGGCAGGAAGGGGGAGGACAAGGGCGTCCTGATACTGAATGCGATTGAGGAGAGGCAGATCAGGATTGAGAGTGGTTATGGTGTGGAAGGCATTCTGCCGGATGGACTTCTGGGCCAGATCCGTGATAAGTATCTGATACCCCATTTGCGCCAGGGTGATTACGGCGCAGGCCATTTGAACACTGTGATAGCGATCGCGAGTATTATCGCGGATGATGCCGGTGTTGAGATCAATGGACAGATACCCGTCGAGACAGTCAGAGAGAAGCCGGAAGGAAAAATCCCGAGATGGGTGGTCTTCCTCATTTTTCTATTCGTGATCTTCCTCATCATCAGCGCCTCCCGGAGCAGAGTCGTTCCAACCACGGCTCAGAATCGTTCCGGAAGTAGAGGCGGACCATTCTTCCCGGGGGGATTCGGTGGCGGATTCGGCGGAGGTGGTTTCGGAGGTGGTTTTGGAGGTTTCGGCGGTGGCATGAGCGGCGGTGGCGGCGTGAGCGGCGGCTATTAAACGAAATGATCAGGAGTTAACCTATGGCAAAAATACCGGAAGATCCGTTAACAATATGCGATGAATTTGCGGCTGATTATGAAAAAGTCTTTGGTGATGATTTGGTCTCCATTATACTTTACGGAAGTGTTGCCAAAGGTGAATACCGTTACAAGAGTTCAGACATCAATTTTTTGATCGTGCTCACAGAGGCGGGGATCCAGGACCTCGGGCGATGTCTCGATCTGATACCTAAATGGCATAAATATAACGTCAGCACACCGCAGTTTCTGACGAAGGAGTATATTGTCACGTCGCTGGATAGTTTCCCGATCGAATTTCTGGACATGAAGACATACCACCGTGTGGTACATGGTGAAGACGTGCTGACGGGTCTGGATATTAAAGAGAGTGATCTTCGGCTGCAGTGTGAGAGAGAGGTGAAGGGTGATTTCTTTCATTTGCGCGAGGGATATTTAAATACCGCACATGATACAAAATTGATGTGTCAATTGATCTCACAATCCCTTGTCTCTTTCGCATCGGTCTTTTCCGCATTGCTGACCCTGAAGAAAAGCGATGTACCTGGGAAAAAGATGGATGTGTTCTCGGAGATCGCCAAAGTGTATGAATTGGATGCGGATCTGTTTGAAAAGTTGCTGAGTGTAAGAGAGGGCCGGATAAAACCATCGAAATTTGAGTTGAGAGCACTTATCGAAAAGTACATTCAGGAAATTAGCAAATTGACAAAAATCGTGGATAAACTTTAGGAGGATGAAATGAAAGGATTGAAATCCGGAGGTGGATGTGTTATTGCCATTATTATCTTGGCTGTTCTGATTTTCTTCAGCGTCAAGGGTGTTTATAATAATCTCGTCACTTTGGATGAGACTGTGAACAAGGCATGGGCGCAGGTTGATAATGTGCTTCAGCGACGCGCCGATCTGATCCCGAATCTCGTCAATACGGTGAAGGGATATGCGGCACATGAAAGAGAGACACTCGAAGCCGTAACCAATGCCAGGGCCAGTGTCGCCAATGCGAACACACCTGAAGAGGCCATGACAGCGAACAACGAGCTCTCCGGTGCGCTGGCGCGCCTGCTGGTCGTTGTAGAGCAATATCCAAATCTGAAGGCTGACCAGACATTTCTCAAGTTGCAGGATGAACTGGCCGGTACGGAAAACCGGATTGCTGTTGAACGTCGACGGTATAACGAGACTGTACAGGCAATC
>JAZBPW010000086.1:0-3299 GCA_036351795.1 Candidatus Zhuqueibacterota bacterium
CCAGGTCTGTTTCATCGAAGTTCGGTTCTCCATGCGTCGGAATGCCATCTCCCTCACCATTGTCCCAAATTTCGATTCCATCCTGAAATCCGTTTCTGTTGGCATCCCCGCTGATGCCGTCTTCTCCAACATCATCGGTCACAGGATCCCAGTCCATATCATTGTCCACATCATCCTGCATGGATTCATCGATCATCCCGTCTTCGTCGTTGTCAACCCCATCGTAAGGGTCTCCGGGGCTTTCGAGGTATTTATAACCAAGGTAGCCGGGCAGCCAGGCATTGGGACGTCCCCTGAAATCATGGTCCCACGCGTAGACCATGTCATAAAGCGTGTTCCAGGATCCGTCATCATCCGTGTAATCATCGGCGCCGCCGATATGCGGATCGCCGTACATTCCCAGATAAACCTTGTTCAGGGTGTCGGCGCCGACATTTTTTACATTGTAGATAAAGAAAATGCAGTCCTGTGCCAGCGTCTGATGCCACTGATAGCCGCGGGATTCTACCTCAACACCGATACCGCGTCTTTCCGGATGATTGACTGGATCCGGGAAAAATGCGAATTCAGCGTTCGCCGCATCATCCATCACATAGTAACTCTCCTGATCCGCTGTCTGCGCGTCGATACCGTATTCTGCGATCCAGTGCCCGTCCCATGCAGCGCTGCGGTTTGGCCATGATTTCGGCCATGTGCTGGTATCTGTGCTCATCGCAACACTGCGGGAATCGAATCTGGCAAAGCCGGCCAGCGGCTCGAATCCCCACGGCAGCCCGTTGGGAGCGCGGTCGCCCCCCGTGTCCAATCCCTCGGAAATGATGTGTCTGCGGATACCTGAAGTATCGGTCACCTCAGCCGCCGTCAGCACACCAAATTCAAAACCATAGTCATATCCGCCCTTGGGCCATACCAGCGATGCTTTGTTGGAGGGCTGGCCGATGGTGCCATAATTATAAAACACGGTTGACACCTGATTTCCGTCATGTATACCTTCAAATCGCCAGTCGTGGTCTCCCAATAGCGCCTTTCGCAGGCTCGACTGCTGATCTCGCCATTGCTGCCATGTCTCAGGAGAATCCCCCTTTTTCGGTACCGGGAGTATGTCCTGAGCCACTGAGAAAGCCGTCGTCAGGAGCAGAAAGCTGATGAGTAAGAGTATCGTTTGTTTAATAGTCATGAAGTTCATTCTCCTTGGTTAATTCTGTATCGGCAAAGTCGCTGACTTTAACCTGATCTCTTTAGAAACCCATGGACAGTCCTAATCTCACCGAACGGGGAGCTGAATAATAGTGTGGACGCGTCTGATAATCGGACAGTGAATGTCTGCCAAACTCGTCGCCATGATCGGTGCTCGGGTAGAGTGCGTATGTCGCTCTGCCCGTGTCGTTGTAGACATATTTTTCATTCAGTCTGTCGAACAGATTGTAGACTTTCATGAAGACAGTGAAGTTGACGCTGTCGTTGAAATAAAAGTCCTTGTGCGCGTGAAGGTCGAACGTCATCTGCGCAGGCTTGCGTTCGCTGTTTTCAGCGTCGATTCTGATCGCGTCCTTCGTGGGGGTGTATGGCAATCCTGAACCCAGACGCCCGATAAGGCTGACGCCCCAGTCTTTGGGCTCACTGACCGTGACATTGAAATTCAGCGTATGCGTCTGATCCCAGTCCAGAGGCACAACGCGTTTCTCCGTCTCTCTGGGCGGGATTGTCTGGACATCGTAAAATTTGGACAGCGGATCTGATGAGTTGCCCTCTGCGACGGAATATGTGTAATCGAGTGATCCTGATAGATATCCGGCACGTCTCTTTTCGAGTGATATTGTAACGCCTTTGACATTTCCGAAATCCAGTGTCGCGTAACGGTTGTAATAATCACCGCGTGTTTCCAGTTCGAAAATCTCTGTTCCCAGCCAGTCCTCGATATCCTTGTAAAAGGCAATCACCTCGATACCGACATCCATGGCGAGTTGCTGCTGAAGTCCGATCTCATAGATCACCGTCCTCTGCGGGTTAAGGTCAGCATTTCCAAGAACGCTCTTGTTGCGCCCGCTGACCACCTCGAACTCCGGATTGGAGTAGAGATATGTGAATGCCGGTATCTGGAAAAAATGTCCGTACGAAAAATGGATCGTGCCTCTGTCCGTGATGGGGTATGCGATACCGAGTCGCGGACTGAGCTGATGCTTGACCGAGGCATCCTTGAGTTCGAGTTCATCGATGGAATTCCTTTGTCCGGCAATGAGTTTCGGATCGCTGTTGTTTGCGGCAATTTGACCTGCGGAGTTGAAGTAGTCGTAGCGTAAGCCGATATTGACGATCATATCCCGAAGCTCCATCTTGTCCTGGATATAAGCGGCGAATTCTTTGGGAGAACGATTGTACATGTCATTCGACGTGCTCGTCCATCTGTCGTGTATCGTCGGTATCCAGTCGTAGGTGTCGCTGATATCGATATAGTACATGTGATAGAATAGATCGTTATATTTGTACTCCGCTCCGGTCTTGATCTGATGTGTTTTGTTGACCTGACTGGTGAGATCGAGTCTCGCGATACTGGTCCTGGAATTTCGATAGTAATGATATTTGTTCTGGCCACCACCATAGAACTCATTGCCCGGTGTGGCGGAGAGAAGCGTGTTGGGAAGATAGCGAGGATCGCGCCAGTCTTCATACAGATACTGCTTGAAGTCGTATTCGTAATGCGCAAATTTAAGCTCGTAAAAGGTGCTCGACGATAGCTGATGCGTCAGATCGACCTTGTGGGACAGCGTCGATTGATATTTTGTCGGCTGTCCTTCCGGATTGTATTTGAAAAGGTGGTTATCCGAATCATATGATTTGTTTTTGATATTGTCGTACAATATGCTGTAGCGAAAAATCAGATTCGGCGTGGCTCTGTAACTCAATTTGGCCTGCCCGGAAAATTTGCGGTAGGGATTCATGGGTACATATGCGCTGTCACCACTGAATCCGATGTCTCTGGAACCATTGAAATTGTAATCAGAAAACGGGTCCGGCTCGCTGTAAAAACCGTTATTGTCCAGATCTTCGAAAGGTTCACCCGGATCGTACATATTATTTCCGTTCAAGTCTGTGAATGGATCCCCGAAAGGGTCAAATTGTCCGTTTTCGTTGAGGTCTTCATACGGTTCGTAAAAATTGATCCGTCCCGGCGTATCATCGTATGCGTTGTTATTGTTCTGATCCATAAAAGGTTCGCCATCGTCATATCGTCCGTTACCGTTGACATCAAGATAAGGCTCGGTGTTGTATGGGCTGAATGATAAGAATTGCGCCGTGGC
>JAZBPW010000087.1:0-10024 GCA_036351795.1 Candidatus Zhuqueibacterota bacterium
GCTGGTTGGCGTGCTTTATATACTGGATGAACCCTCAATTGGACTCCATCAGAGAGACAACAGGCGCCTCATCGAAACCCTCGTGACATTACGGGATATCGGAAATACGGTCATCGTTGTCGAGCATGACCGCGATACAATACTGAACGCCGATTTCGTTGTCGATCTCGGTCCCGGAGCAGGCAATGGCGGCGGCAAGATCGTGGCATTGGGTACACCCGAGGAGATCACAAAGAACAAAGAGTCCATCACCGGTGATTACCTTGTAGGAAGGCGTACAATCGAGATTCCTTCCGAGAGAAGGGGAGGTAACGGGAAAAACCTCTTTTTGAAAAATGTGAGCGGCAATAATCTGAAATCCTTTAATGTGAAATTTCCACTTGGCGTTTTCACGTGCGTCACCGGCGTGTCCGGCTCGGGAAAAAGCACATTGATCAACGAGACGCTTTATCCGATCTTGTTGCGTCATTTTTATCATGGTAAAAAAGCCCCATTGGGTTATGACTCGATCCAGGGACTGGAGCACATCGACAAGGTGATCAACATCGATCAATCACCCATCGGCCGGACGCCGCGCTCCAATCCGGCGACATATACCGGTGTTTTCACTTACATCCGCGATCTGTTCGCCCAGCTGCCCGAATCCAAGCTGCGCGGCTATCAACCCGGGCGATTCAGCTTCAATGTCAAGGGTGGCCGCTGCGAAGCCTGCGAAGGTGACGGCATCATCAAGATCGAAATGCACTTCCTGCCCGATGTGTACGTCACCTGTGAAGTCTGCAAGGGCAAAAGATACAACCGCGAAACGCTTGAGATAAAATATCGCGGCAAGTCGATCGCCGATGTGCTGGACATGACAGTGGCAGAAGGTCTGGAATTCTTCAGTAAAATTCCCCGTATCAAGAATAAGCTGCAGACACTGTACGATGTCGGGCTCAGCTACATCCACCTCGGCCAGCAGGCAACGACGCTGTCTGGAGGAGAGGCACAGCGAATCAAGTTATCCACAGAGCTGTCCAAAGTCAGTACAGGACGAACGCTCTATCTGCTCGACGAGCCGACCACCGGGCTTCATTTCGAGGATATCAAGATGCTGCTCGAAGTGTTGAACCGGCTGGTTGACAAGGGGAATACGGTCATCGTCATCGAACACAATATCGATGTGATCAAGACCGCGGATCACATCATCGATCTGGGGCCGGAGGGTGGCGACAACGGCGGCAAAATTATCGCCTGTGGTCCACCTGAAGATATCGCAAGGACATCGGGATCATTTACCGGACAGTTCCTCAAAGAGGAGCTGCCGCAATAAACGAACAGTATTCAGTTAAAAATAGATATAGTCAATCAATTCAGAGGTAAAAAATATGGCACAAACAAAAGAGAAACCAAAACGATATCAGTTCAAGGCTGAGATAAAGCAGCTCCTGGACATACTGGTTCATTCATTGTACACCAACCGGGAGATATTCGTGCGTGAGCTCGTCTCCAATGCCGCAGATGCACTGGACAAGGCACGATTTGAGGAGATCCGTGGTTCAAAGATCGCCGATCCTGACCTCCCATTCGAGATCCATATCGATCTGGATGAGGAGAACAAAAAATTTACGATCACGGATACCGGCATCGGCATGTCCCGGGAAGAACTCGTGGCAAATATCGGAACGATCGCACACTCCGGTTCGGCCGACTTCATCAAAAAAATTGCCGGAAATGAACAGCAGGGTCCGGAGCTCATCGGACAGTTCGGCGTGGGGTTTTATTCGGTTTTCATGGCAGGCAGCGAGGTTTTGATCACCACGCAATCACATGATCCGAAGGAGGACGCTTTTCAGTGGCGTAGCGATGGCACCGGAAGCTATACCATCAAGAATGCCGACAAAGCCCCTCGCGGCACTAAAATCGAAGTGACGCTTCGCGAAGATGCTCATGAGTTCAGTGAAAAAGCGAGGATTGAAAACGTCATCAAGCGGTACTCGAACTTCGTCCCGTTTCCGATAAAGATCAATGGTGAACAGGTCAATACGATCTCCGCGATTTGGCGCGAGCCAAAGTCTTCTGTGAAAAAGGATCAGTACATCGAATTCTATAAATTTATCACCAACGGCTCCGAGGAGCCTTTGTCGCACATGCACATTTCAAGCGACGCGCCGATACAGTTCAGCAGCATCATCTACATACCGGCAACGAATCCTGAAATGATCGGTTTTCCAATGCAGGAAGAGGGGATGAATCTTTTCGTCAAGAGAATTCTCGTTCAGCCCAACTGCAAGGACTTGCTGCCGAATTATTTACGGTTTCTGCGCGGCGTGGTGGACTCGGAGGATATCCCTCTCAATATTTCGCGCGAGACGCTTCAGGAAAATCTGCTCATATCAAAGATCAGGAATGTACTCACGAAAAAAGTTCTCGGGCATCTCAAAGATATGGCTGAGAAGGAGCCTGACAAATACGCTGAGTTCTGGAAGCAGTTCGGTCGTAATCTGAAAGAGGGGTATACGGATTTCATGAACAGGGATGAAATCATCAAACTTTTCAGGTTCAATTCCTCCTCACACGAGAATGAAGATCAGTTGACATCCCTCGAAGAGTACGTGAAACGCATGGCCGAAAACCAGAATTCCATCTACTATCTATCGGGAAGCAGCCGTGAAGTGATTCAGCAGAATCCGCATCTCGAGATGTTCCGAAAAAAAGGACTTGAAGTTCTTTATCTCTATGAGCCGATCGATGAATTCTTCATGACAAACACACAGGAATTCGACGGCAAGAAGTTCGCTTCCGCTGATCAGGTCGAACCGGAATCGCTGGATGAGATTAAAGCTGAATCTGAAGAGGATGCCAAAAACAATAGACCAAAAGATGATCGCAAGCTTGCGGATCTCTGTGCACGGATCAAGAACATTCTGGGTGACCGGATTACAGAGGTCAAACCGTCCGCACGGCTTACGGATAGTCCCGCGGTTCTCGTGAATCCCGACGGATCCATGTCGGCGCAGATGCAGAAGATCATGCAGACGATCAGCAAAGATTCCAACGTGCCGCCCAAGGTGATGGAGATCAATGGCAAGCATCCCCTGATCAAAAACATGCTGAAATTGTATACCAACAATCCCAAAGACAAGCGATTGACCAAGACAGTCGAGAATCTATATCACAGCGTGGTTCTGCTCGATGGCTATCTTCCGGATCCACACAAAATCGTGGCAGGGCTTCAGGAGCTGCTGCTGGATTCCAGCAAACTCTATGTGAAGTCGCAGTGATCGTTCCGGTAAAAGCCGTCATATTTGATTTCGATGGCGTTGTCGCCGAGACGCTGTCCTGGCACGTGCAAGCATGGAATATTGTTCTCGCCCGGCATCATATTCAATTGACCGATATGGATATCGCAGTTGAAGAAGGTGCCGGGGCACAGGACATCATCCGCAAAATCCTGCACCAGAAAAGCATCGACATAACAGAGGATTCTCTTCAGGAACTGGTGGCGCTTAAACGACGCACTTACAAGGATATCAGCAAAGCCTTTGTCTATCCCGAGACAGCTGCGTTCATTATGGATTTAAAAGAACGGGGCTACAGGCTGGCGCTGGTGACAGGCTCTGTGCCTGAAGCCATCAGATTGGTCTCTGGAACCGGTGCCCTGACAAATTTTGAAACAATTGTCACTTCTCTTGATGTCACTCACACCAAGCCGGACCCTGAGGGCTTCCTTCTTGCGGCACGCAGGCTGAATATCTCACCGAAGGAATGTCTCGTCATCGAAAACGCGCCCAATGGCGTCCGGGCGGCAAAATCGGCCGGCATGCATTGTGTCGCGCTGAGAACGACAATTGAGGACGATTCAATCCTGTCGGCAGCTGATCACATTATCGATCATGTTTCCGACTTCAAATTCGACACAAAATCCAGGTTAATTCTTTAAAAATTAGTATGATTCAGGGGCTGGAACTTTTCCATGCAGATGACATGTAACTAATACTATTGCTCATACTAAGGAATCTAAAATGAAAAACTATCTGCTATTCCTGGTCATATTTCTGATTATCCTGTCAGGATGTGATCAGGATAGTCCAAATGACCCGGTCTCAACAATTCCGGTACTCTCCGAAATATCTGCACCGGATCTGATATATCTTTTGGCTCAGTCGACAATTACGATTTCGATCAAGGTTCACGATCCCCAGGGAGTGAGCGATATACAATCCGTTACCTGCGATATCAATCCTGATGGAAACAGCGCGGCGGCTAAAAGTCTGAAAATGGTCGACAATGGCTCCCAAAACGATATCATCCCAAAAGACGGACGATTCACCATAAATCTGAAGCCGGATAGCGTGTTCACCCAGGGAGGTGACTACACACTCACGTTCAAAGCAACAGATCGATCCGGCAATGAAAGCGAAACTGTGACGCATCAGATCAAAGCCTATGCAGAAGATGAGAACATTCCACCGATTGTCACGCTGAACGAGATTCCCCTGAGTATATATATCGATGATACCGTATACTACAATATTTCCGTAAAGGTAACTGATTTCCAGGGGCAGAACGATATAGACAAAGTGATGGTGAACGCCTATTCACCCACAAGTGCGGAGCCCGTATTCAGCGGAGAACTCAAGGACGACGGTCTTGATGCGGATGAAACAGCCGGCGACTCTCTGTACACCATTGCAGTGCATCCGCTTTTCTCCCGTTTAGTGACGGGAAAATTTTCCTTTCGTTTTCAGGCAATGGATAAATCGGGTACTTCGAGCCACCCGCTCATCGCCATTGTGGATCTCGTCAAGGCGGCAAATGATCCACCGGTCATCGAAGCGGTCGATGCACCGGACAGTCTGCAGCGTTTTCCGGGCTATGTCGTTATAGACACCATTCGGGTGACAGTTTCTGATCCTCAGGGGCTATCCGACATCTGGAAGGTCTTTTTCAGGAGCTACAAACCCGATGGTTACGAAGCGGGCAACAGTCCTGTGAACATGGCCGATGATGGCGACACTCAGACCAGCGGAGACGTGACTGCAGGAGACGGCATCTATTCTGTGATCATTCAATTGCCGGACAATACAAATCCCGGCACCTATACATTCATATTTGAAGCGAGAGACAAATCGAATTCAAAGAGCAACCGGATCGTGCATCCGCTTGTCGTCATATAAAGGTATTTTTATGAAAAAACTATTCGCATTGTTCATCCTGTTCTTCTTCACATTCGGCATCGCGCAAGCCCAGGTCCTGCAAAAAAACGGCTGGGTACTGAACGAATCCCAACCTGTCTCAGGTCTTGGCGGCAACGGTATCAGCACCATGCTTGTTCAGGATTTCGGTGACAGCACCTATATCTGGGCGGGCACAAGCAGGGGACTCAGCCGGATGAATGTTGAGACGGAAAAATGGATCACTTATGGTGACGACCAGGGTTTAGGAAACGGCGGTGTTTCGGCGATCGCCATTGAGGACAGCGTCATCTGGGTTGCCACTGTATTCGACACATCGGTTGCGGAAGGAAATCTGCAGGCAGGCGGCGGCCTGGCTTATACGCTCAATTGGGGTGAGAACTGGAAGTACGTGCCTCAGCCCGGTCCCACACCTGTACAGAATACGACGTGGGATATCATGATCGTCGACTCAACGGTCTGGATCGCGAGCTTCGGTGGCGGGCTGCAGAAATCATCGAACTGGAAAAAACCGAACTGGCTCTCCGAAAACGAATCCGTGAGCTGGGAAGTTGAAACGCCTGACGCATATAATTTTGATCCTCTGGAATATTTGAATCACAGACCATTTTCACTGCTTGAAACAGACGGCACTCTATGGGTTGGATCCGCCGGGGGTATCAACAAATCTCTGGATAACGGAATCAACTGGGTTAATTTCAACCACCAGAATCAGGACGATCCCATTTCCGGGAACTGGATTCTCGCCATTGCCAACCAGAGATACGCGGACAAGGATATCATCTGGGCAGCCACATGGGAAACAACGAGCGAGACCGAAGATACCAGTGAATTTCGTGGAATTTCAAGATCAGAGGACCAGGGCTACACATGGACGACCTATTTGAAAGGTGAATCTGTATATAACTTTGCCTTCGATGACTCGGTTATTTACGCCTGTTCCCTGAACGGTCTGTTCAAATCCATTGACGACGGCGAGACATGGGCGCTGTTTCCATCCTACTATGATATGGATGCCGATGAACGCGTCTACTCTTCCGAAGTCTATTCGGCAGGTGTTTCGGGAAATAATACGCTCTGGGTTGGTACTGCG
The DNA here is from genome assembly GCA_036351795.1 of Candidatus Zhuqueibacterota bacterium. Taxonomy (GTDB): domain Bacteria; phylum Zhuqueibacterota; class Zhuqueibacteria; order Thermofontimicrobiales; family Thiofontviventaceae; genus JAZBPW01. Next base: position 6,271 of record JAZBPW010000087.1, read on the forward strand.
GATGGTCTGGCGAAATCGGAGGACGGTGGTCTCACCTGGAAGATTTACCGCGCCTACGTTCCCACTGGCCGTGATGGAGAAAAGAGAACCTATGCCTATCCGAATCCATTCTCACCGCTGAGGCATAACCAGCTGGGCAGCGATGGACATGTTCGCTTTCAATACAATACAGAAAATGCCACCAGCGTGACGATACGCATCTTCAACTTTGCCATGGAACTCGTAGCCACCGTTGTAAAGGACAAACCCCGTCCTGGTGGCGGAGATTTCGCCGAGGTGTGGAACGGAAGAACCGGTGATGGCGATCTCCTGGCCAACGGTGTCTACTTCTACCAATTAAGCCTTGATGGAGATGGTACTTATTGGGGCAAACTGATCATACTAGATTGACGGGAAAATTATGCTGAAACGATTATTGACATATCTCTTTGCACTTCTGCTGATCTGTTCCCTGTTTCCAAATAGTGCGCATTCGGATGACGGAATACTGGCCGGCGCATTTCTGAGAATGGGAATCGGTGCCCGCGCCATGAGCATGGGCGGCGCCTTTACGGCAATCGCGGACGGTCCGGAAGCCTCTTACTACAATCCGGGACAACTGCCGTTCATAAATGATCACCAGCTGATGGCGTCTTATCGCTTTTTGTCTTTGGACAGAAATTTCAATTACATCGGATACGCCCAAAGCATCAAACCAAAGGTGGATCCAGATTCCGAGGAACAGCCATTCAACGGTGGACTGGCTTTGAGCTGGATTTACGCCGGCGTTGACAAGATCGACGGCAGGGGATTGAACGGTCAACCGCTCGGAGAATTTTCCAATTCGGAAAACGCGTTCTCACTCTCTTTCGGTATCAGTCCGGTCCGGTATGTCGGTATCGGCATCAACGCGAAAGTCCTTTACAACAGATTTCCGGAAATGAAAGACGATGATTCAGCCTTGTCAGACCTCAGTTTCGGTATGGATCTGGGAATAATTCTCAAACCACTGCCTTACATTTCCGCCGGATTTATGATCAAAGATTTGAACGCAAAATACGACTGGAAGACAGACAAGGTGTGGGATAAGGATATCGATAAAATTGACCGTTTCCCCAGAACCTATCGGGGCGGCGTTGCGTTTCATCTACCCAACCAAAGGGCGACATTCGCATTTGACCTGGAAAAAAACAATCAGCAGGACGACGCCAGGTACCATATCGGTATCGAAGCGATACCCGTAAACGGCATTGCCCTGCGCGCCGGAATTAACGACGGCAATTTTACCGGCGGCGCCGGTTATCAATTCGAGCTAATGAATCGGAACGTCCAAATTCAATACGCGATGGTTACCAGGGATTACGATGTTGCCGCCGAACATATATTCACCTGGCTATTCTCATTTTAATAACACCGGGACAGACTCACATGGATTTAAATAAATTATCTATCATTACACTGCTTCTTCTGGTGACGCAGAATCCGCTGATCGCCGACACCTCCCCCGCAAGTACAGGGCTTGCTTTTCTGAAGATCGGAGCCGGCGGGCGCGCAGCCGGTATGGGAGAAGCCTATACAGCCGTTGCCAATGATGCCAGCGCGGCGTTTTGGAATCCGGCCGGTCTGGCCAGGATGTCACGATCTGAATTCACCTTTACCCACAATAACTGGTTTCAGGATATATCGCACGAATACCTCGCGTTCGCATTTCAGATGGGGAAGAACACGGTTGGACTCAGTTTCATTTCAACCAATATCGGTGGAATAGAGCGGCGCACCAATCCGAGCACAGAACCACTCGACATCATTGAGGCGCACGACATTATGTTTTCCTTGTCATTCGCGCGTTCGATGGGTAGTCTCAATTGGGGCGTGTCGGCGAAATATCTATATGAAAAAATTTATCTCTTTTCAGCGAATGGAATCGCTCTCGATCTGGGCCTTACCTATAATCTTCCGATTAAGGGACTGACGGTTGGAGCCACTGCACTCAATTTAGGTACCATGACAGAGATGGATAAGGAGGCCGTTGAACTTCCGGCAACCCTGAAGGCAGGCGTGGCCTACACACTTCCCGTTGATCTATACGGGAAAGTACTTATCGCGGGAGATTATGTGAATTATCTTGGCAACGCCGCCCATATGCACCTTGGATTCGAGTATCTGCTGAAAAATATTTTCGCCCTGCGCACAGGATATATGACCGGATACGAAGAAAAAAGCATACAGGCCGGAGCCGGTATACGATTCAGCAACTACAGCCTCGACTACGGATTTTCGCCGTTCAATTCCGACATTGGCGATTCACACCGCATCTCCCTCAGCATTCGCTTTTAATATAATAGCGAATTGCAACTTATTCGGGTAATCTCCGTATTTTTGAATGTGCATGTTGATCAAAATGGAGGTTACCCTCAATGCATATTCGAAAAGTTCAGACATTTTTTCTCATAGTCTTTACACTGAGTGCTGTGACCGCACAGTCCGGCACCCTTACCAAAGAATTTCATAAAACAATCAATTTCCCTGCTGGCGGCGATGTTATGGTTAAGAATACCAACGGGAAGATTGAGATGATCTCATGGGATCGCCAGGCAGTTGAAGTCTACGCCGAGATCAAGGTCAACGGCGGTAGCCGCGACGCAGAGAGAGCTCTGGACCAGGTTGATATCATCGTGGACAGATCCGGAGACAGATTACGGATCACGCCCGAATACCCGGACCGTCGCAAAGGCAACGGCTTTTGGGACTGGATTTTGGGATCTCACAGCGCACCTTATGTTGATTTTTATATCAAAGTTCCCAGGGAGACGAATCCTGTTGTACAATCGACTAATGGTGGAATCAAGCTTTCCAAAATAAACGGCGAGACTGACGCCGGCACGGTGAACGGCGGCATCAAGATGGAAGATATGAAAGGATCCGTCGACGCAAGCACCACAAACGGATCCATTACCGTCGAGGTGCTCAGATTCAATACATCTGATGAAATCGATCTGAATACGACAAACGGCGCGATCAAAGTAAATTTGCCGTCACAGGTCAAGGCATATGTCAAGGCAAGCACAGTGAACGGAGCAATACACAGTGATTTTGAGCTGACGGTAAAAGGCAAGATACTTAAGAAAAGGCTGCGGGGGAAAATCAATGGTGGTGGAGGAACGATTGATCTCGGTACCGTCAACGGCAGCATCAGCATCAATGAATTGTAGATGGAAAAAAATATTCAGAAGCAGATTATAAATTCACATATTAAAAAAACCATACTTTACTCCTCCTTACGTATGGCAGCCTCTTCGAGTTCTGTACCGTTCATCTGAACGTGAGCTTGAAGGGGCTTGTTTTTTTGCGTCGCCATTGGTGCACATCTCAATCATAGCGCCTGGTCCACATGTGTTCACCGGAAGAAGCCGGCATGGCTCATTTTCATCTTGTATTATTCATGCAACTGCTCTATATTTATCATTATAAATCAGAACAAAGGTCTCTCTATGAAAAAGATCGTATGCAGTATCCTCCTTTTTCTGGTATGTGCAGCGAACGCGCAATCCGGCGTGATCGGACCAAGACTGAAATTCATACAAAAAAATCGCCAAAGCGGCCGCAATCGACTGTTCAAAACGATATCAGAGGGCATCATACCTGTGACGATGAAATTCAGCATCGAAATTGACATGAATGCTCTAAAACATGAACTGCCTGATGGAATCGATATCTATACGATCTCCGGCACACCCTTGTATTCAAAGCACGTGCTGGTGGCACAAATGGATCC
>JAZBPW010000088.1:0-9821 GCA_036351795.1 Candidatus Zhuqueibacterota bacterium
GAGGGATCATTTTCTGAATCAGGGCGCTATGCCTATTTCTGGACGTCGAACTTTGATTTTGTCCTATGGGGAGACATTCCGTGCTGGCACAGATATCTGAGCTACGACGAGTCGACTGTCTGCCGGTTTACGACATACGTCAGAAACGGACTCTCCATACGACTCGTCAAAGAGTGACACGATGTGCTTTCAGGCATCTCATTTTATCTCAATACTTATTATTGCACACGCACGTGTTGTACTGGAATTTTCCCGGTTCTTGTAATAGCGTCGTATATTGTACAATCCGGCAAAAGAGTCAGTCTCCCTCCATTCAATATATTTATTTCCAGATACATCCATCATTATCTCCATTATTCTTGACATTTATAAATATTTTTGTATCTTTTTAGTAGTTATCAGACACTTTTTTTTCAAAGGAAAGATTTCATGCATTACAGGCGTCTATCAGTTGAAGATTGTCGAAAAATACATCATGCCAGTATGGAGATACTCGAACGCACAGGTGTGTGCTTGCATTATCAGCCAGCAATCGATCTATTGAAGAATGCAGGAGCATATGTTTCTGATGGTAACCGCGTCCGTATCCCCCACACCCTCGTCGAAAGTGCCATCGATACAGCACCAAAAGAGATAACATTATACAACCGTCATGGACATCCGGCGATACATCTTGGTGGATTTCGCAGCTATTACGGGGCCGGATCCGACTGCCTCAATGTTCTGGATCATCGAACCGGTAAAAGGCGCAAATCGACGCTTCAGGATGTTGTCGAAGGGGTGACCTTGTGCGATGCCTTGCCGAACGTCGATTTTGTGATGTGCATGTTCCTTCCTTCGGATATGCCCGTTATGATCGCTGACCGGTATGAGATGGAAACCATGTTGAACTTCACCACCAAACCGCTTGTTTTCGTCACTACAGATTTATCGGGGTGCGTGGATGCCGTGGAAATGGCGGGCATCGTCGCCGGCGGTGAAAGAGCGTTACAGGACAGACCGCTGGCTGCCTGCTACGTCAACGTCACCAGCGGTCTGCAGCATAATGAAGAGGCGCTGCAAAAAATTTTATTCCTGTCGGGAAAAGGCTTGCCATCTACATATATCCCCGTAGCTCTTGGAGGTGCATCGGCTCCTATTACGCTCGCGGGAAATATGGCCATCTGGAATGCCGGCAGCCTGGTTGGACTGGTACTCAGTCAGCTGAATAATCCGGGCGCACCATTTATCACATCCGGTTGGGGAGCGAGCGCCCTGGACATGCGTACGATGATCAGTCCTTATGTGGAACCAGAGAAGCAGTTCATCGCTCAGGAACTGGCGCACTATTACAATCTGCCGATGTTTGCTTTTGGCGGATTCAGTGATTCAAAGCTGGTAGATCAACAAGCAAGTCTCGAGGCAGCATTGACATTGATGACCAATGCACTCAGCGGTAGCCATCTCGTTCACGATCTTGGATATCTGGAATCGGGCTTAACCGGCTCTCTGGTGCAACTGGCTATCTGTGATGAAATTGTGAGCTGGATAAAAACTGCCCTGGCACCTGTTGAAATTAGCACCGAGACATTGGCGCTTGATTTAATCGATGATGTCGGACCCGCCGGACAATATATAGACAGCGATCATACGCTCAAACACTTTCGTAGTCGCTGGTATCCATCAATTATCGAACGCTTTAACTATGATGCCTGGTTAGCGAAGGGTGGACAGGATCTGGGTCAGCGAACATCTGTAAAAGTCGAAAAATTATTGACTGAACATGAGCCCGAACAGCTTCCGATTGATATTCACATGCGAATAAAAGCTGTTCGTGAGAAAGCACAAAAAACACATAACTGCTAACAGGGTCAGCAATGGGAAAAAATCACAAAGAACGAACAGTGGGTATATTAGGCGGAATGGGGGTTTACGCCACTCTGGACTTTCTCCGGCAGGTATTCAACTTCTCTCCGAACAGAGAAACTTTCGGCAATCTAAAGATCATCATTGATAACGCCATCTCCATCCCCAAAATCATTCGCGCCGCGCTATACAATGGACCTGACCCGAAGCGTGGGATCATAAAGAGCATTGAAAATTGCGAAAGAATTGGTGCCGAATTTATCGCTATACCATGCAATTCTGTACATTACTATTATAAAAATATCACCCCTCATATAAATATTCCCTGGGTAAATATGATAGAAGTCACTGCCAGAGAGGCAAGGAAATACAGTAAAAATCCGTTGATTCTTGGAGGCTTGATCACTGTTGAAAAAAAATTATACAGTGAGTATATACCAAACGCGAAGTATCCTTCGATTATGGAAAATGACATGATAATCAATGCAATCGAAGAAATCGCACTCACTGAAACGCTTCAGGAACAATCGCGGGAACTCGTGAGGAAAATCATTCTTCAGTATAAGGAAAAGGCAGATTCAGTAATTCTTGCCTGCACCGAGTTATCCCTGGTATTTAAAAATAAATACATGCTCGGTCTGCCGGTAATCGACTCAAACGTCGAATATGCGAAAGAAGTCGTCAAATTGTGTCTTGGGAGATCCGGGCTGAAAGCGAGCGGGACGTAAAAAGTTATCATAATTCCCGCTGGCACGGACAACATTGATCAAGTTGAGATATACAATATCAGTTGGAAGTGGAGGTATTTATGGCATCAAAAAAGAAATACAGGAACAGGAAAAATAGTAAATCGCTGCTCAACATAAAATGGATGACAACCAAAATACTCGATGATGTGTTTACCGATGAAGTCAGCCTGTTTCAGCCTCATTTTGACGTCAACTATGAGGCATACTTGCAGAGGCTGTGGGAATCCAATCCGGAAATCCATGAGATTCTCAAAACTACCGATAACCTCGAGAAAGCGCGCGGTGCATTGTACGATTATCTGGAACGCATGGAGAGAAATGTGTTTGACTTGAACAATGACCTGCACATCCTTGAAAAATCTACAGTGCGTGAAGCCATCCGTGTTTTCAAGAGCATTATCGGCCCGATCAATGAAGCACGCACCAAATTTTCCGCGCTTGACAGCTTATGGAAACTAGCCCTGGATAAGAAAGAAGAATTGCAAAGTAATATATCCGTCGGATTCATCCTCGAATTCATCAACCTTTTTCGCGGTGTTGTCGGAAAATCAAACATATACCTCGAAAATGAACAGGTGAAGAAAGGTATTCCGGAATTTTTAAAAATGAAGGGCAGAGAAGCAGCCTCGCCCCGGATGGAGCTCCTGGATGATCTGGGCTCAAGTCTTCGTAAATATTTTAAGAAATACCCCTCCGGACTGGAATCGGAGGTTGTCGATTGGCGGCAGGAGAATCGTGCTAAAATTCTGCGCTACTTCAAAGCGACCGACGCAGACTGGGACAGCTATCAATGGCATTTGAAACATGTGATAAAGGACGCCCGGCCTTTGGAAGATCTCATCGAACTGACCAATGAACAAAAGGAGTCTGTTGAAAAGGCCGTGAAAAATGAGATTGCATTCGGCATTACGCCCTACTATCTGAGTCTGATGGATTCGAAATTATCCATTGGATATGACCATGCCATAAGAGCGCAGGTTATCCCGCCGAAGGATTATGTTGACAAAATGGTCGAACACCAGTCTGATCGCAGCCGGAAATTCGATTTCATGGGCGAGCATGACACATCACCAGTAGATTTGATCACTCGGCGTTATCCCCTCATCTCAATATTGAAACCTTTCAATACCTGCGCGCAGATTTGTGTGTATTGTCAACGCAACTGGGAAATTAAAAGCGTACTTGAACCAAAAGCGCTCGCATCCGCGAACAAGATCGAAAATGCGATTGCCTGGTTGGATGAACATAAATCAGTTGGGGACGTTTTGATCACGGGCGGCGATCCGCTCATCATGACTGATTCAAAGATTACAAAAATTCTGGAGGCCCTGGCGGCTAAAAAGCAGATATATCGAATCAGGATCGGAAGTCGCACACCCGTTGTCCTGCCTATGCGATTTACAGATCAGTTAATAGAAATACTCTCGCGTTTCCATCAACCTCCGAATCTTGAAATCGCGTTGATCACGCATTTCGAGCATTCTTACGAAATCACACCTGAATCGATGAATGCCGTTCAAAAGTTGCGTCGGTCGGGGATCAGTGTCTATAATCAGCACGTATATACGATCGAAAATTCGAGAAGATTTGAATTGACGAAGCTGAGAAAAGACTTGAAATCGATCGGCGTCGACCCTTACTATACTTTTAACATGAAGGGCAAGGAGGAGACCAGCAGATATATGGTTCCGATCGCAAGAATCCTTCAGGAGAGAAAAGAGGAAGCACGCCTGCTACCAGGACTCGACCGCACCGATGAACCGGTCTTCAATGTCCCACGATTGGGCAAAAATCATCTACGCTCGGGACAGGATCACAGACTGGTCATGATCCTGCCGGATGGATCGCGTGTCTATGAATTCCATCCCTGGGAGAAGAATATCACAGCCATACCACCCTACAATTATGTGGATGTGCCAATCTATGACTACCTCGAGGAACTCGCATCGCGCGGAGAGAATATCCGGGATTACAGAACGATCTGGTTTTACTATTAAATCTACTTTAACCATAAAAGTAGTGCCACCGTCCGGAGTGTCATATATCGCGCTGGTCTATCCGGGAATCATCACTGGCAATGGACCATCCATGAATAGTCGCGGCATCGTTCAAACTACAAATTATATTGGAAGCGTGAAGAGCGAGGTCGGCATTCCCCGCTACATCATCGGCCGGGCGATTCTGGAGGCGATGTATTCGGACAAACACTTGGCACTGCATATATTGATATGAATAGCGGAGAATTTCGCTTTTATAGGGGCAATCCATGTGAATCGGCTGCAAAAGAACGCTTTATCTATTTCAACTTTTGAAGCACCTCCTTCAAGCACACATTATCCGGGTTTTTATCAGCCGTGCAATAAAACAATCATTTTTCTTAACTCTTACGATTTTTTCTTGACATATCAGACTAATTTTTGTATATTAGAGACACAATGAGTGGGAAACGACTCCGCGACCAGCAATTCTGCATTATTTCGCAACTCTCTACCGCCTTCTAAATTCCCACATCGTACAGCAACGATACAGCGATCATGTGTGGCAATATCCAGACAATCATTCGCGTAATATTCTGATTATCGAATCGACATTGCTTGATGTAAAATTCATTTCATGAATCCATACACTCAGCAACGATATGAAAATGAGAAAATCGAAATTTATTCATTCAGGGGCGGGAATGCCGCTCGAACGGTAGCGCCTCCCTCTCCACGTTTCCGCCCTCATCCCCGACGAACCTCAACGCAAGAAGGAGAAGATATGAAACGATTCTATATTCTATCCATCATTTTTTTATCCCTGCTCGTAATATTGGGTTGTGAAAAAGACATGACCATCGTTCAACCTCAGATGAACAATGAGGGTGGTATTTCTGCGTCTTCAGTCAATCCGGAACTTATCGCCAAAGAATTATCGGATTTGAACGGCTGGCAACGTGAAGGCGTGACGGAGGACCATCATTCAAAAGAGTCACTGACTAAAACAACAGGACACCTGTTCCTTAATTTCGAAAAAGAGCATATCACAGGCCAGATCTTCCATTATAAATTTCAGGTTCGAACCGGACCGGGGCCGTATGATATTATCGGTATACATCGTGTTGTCAAAGAGAGATGGTACTCCTTTCCAATTTATACGAAAAAGACCTTCTTCTTTCAGCATGGAGATGCCAAAGATTTCGAAGGAATGGTGCTTCCTGGATTGGGCAATGCCAACACGCCGGATGGATTTGGGCTGGCTGTCTTTCTGGCCGAAAGAAACATTGATGTTTGGGGTATTGACCAGGCATGGACACTCGTACCTGAGGGTACGGCCGACCTTTCGTTCATGAAAGATTGGGGGCTTCAGCGGCAGGTGGACGACCTCAACATCGGAATAGAGATTGCGCGATACGCCCGATTATTCTCAGGCAGTGGTTTCAATAAAATGATCCTGTGCGGATACAGCAGCGGTGTAGTCACCGGCTATGCACTTCTCAATGCCGAGACGCAGTTGCCACCGGCTGAGCGTCAGGTAAAGGGCTATATCCCTGTAGATCTGGGAATAAAAATCGTCGATCCATATCTGCAGCAGTTTTTCGCTGATTTTTATTTTACCGTCAAAGATGCCATCAATTCCGGCATATATCATGAAGACGTGCCCTTCAGACCGATCGGCATGCTCGCTCGGAATGATCCGGATGGCGCCTCACCGATCTTCGACGGATTCACCAATTTACAGACCGCTCTTTTCTTCGGTGCTGGCCAGGTATTTGGGCCGGACGCATGGTTCCACTATCTTGCAGGTACCCTGGAAGAGGGTATGCCGGTGGATTTAAATCTGGTGACTTTAGATCAGTGGCTCGACTTTCTTGAATCGGCACCGGTTTACGAACCGTATCTTTTTGAAGCAGAATATGCAGCGGTGTTCAGCGATGCCGCCGATCTGCCATTCGATGATTATCTCTCACAGATAGACGTGCCAATACTCAATGTGGCTGCAGCCGGTGGCATTGGAGAATTGAGCAAATATGGTACAGGTCTGCTCGGCAGTACAGATGTCGAGCATCTGATTGTGAGCATTGGTGCGCCGTCTTTAGCCGAGGAATTCGGACATATCGATCTTTTCATTGCGCGGAACGCGCCAGAACTTGTCTGGAATCCCATCAAAAGATGGATCAAGAAGCATTCAAAACTATTCAATAACGAAGACTTCGACAGCGTGGTTTTCGACGTGGAATAATGTATGAATATCCACGGAGGCTGTACAGAGATGGCAGTCTCCGTGGTTTCAGTCCTTATTAATTTGCCGCATCAATTTTTCCAATCCGTCCTGCGCTTTCTCCCAGCGCCCATAGAGCGCCTGCAAATCCTTCTGTAAGGAAGCATACTCTTTTTGAAGAACACTCACATGACCACCATACTGATAGGTGTCCGGCAGTGCGAGTTCATCCTCAATCTCTTTCTTTCTGTCCTCCATTTTTTCTATTTGTGCCTCCGCATCAGCGATCTCTTTCTCCAGACTTCTCCGTTCCTTACTGACAGCCTGACGCGCTTCGGCCTCGATACGTTTCTGCTCTCTTGTCTTCCTGTTAGCAGATATTGATGTGACTTTTTGAGCCGCCACCGGTTTCTCCAGGATGCTCTCTTCTCGCTTCGATAAATAGTACGAATAATTGCCTTCGAACTCTCTCAGCGTGTGATCTCGCACTTCGATTACACGTCCGATGATCTTGTCGAGAAAATAGCGGTCATGAGAAATGAGTAACAACGTACCATCGAAATTCATGAGCGCGTTTTCCAAAGCGTCACGCGACATTGCATCCAGATGATTGGTGGGCTCGTCCATAATCAAAAAATTGACCGGCGAAAGCAGTATCTTTGCCAGCGAGACCCTCGCCTTTTCACCACCGGAGAGCACGTCAATTTTCTTGTTGATGTCCTCTCCACTGAACTGGAACAAGCCCAGCGTATTACGCACGCCTGGAAGATTGGCCGCTGAAACCGTTGACGCCACTTCCTCGTAGATCGAGGCATTGAGATCGAGTGTATCGACCTGATGCTGGGCATAATATCCGATGTGAACGCGCTGCCCTATTCTTACAACGCCTTCTTGCGGCTGCAGTTGATTATTGATTAATTTCGTCAACGTGGTTTTTCCGGCGCCGTTCACACCGACCAGCGCCACACGGTCACCTCGATACAGATTCAGACTGATCTCTTCCAGCACCCACTCGCTATCATAGGCAAAGCTCATGTTCTCTATCTTCAACACATCCTTGTAGCTTTGAACATCGCTGGAAATCGTGAAGTTGAGTTGTCGCGGCGACGGTGGCAGTTCGATCGTTTCCATTTTTTCAAGTTGTTTGATCCTGCTCTGAACCTGCGTCGCCTTGGTGTTCTTGGCACGGAAACGATTGATGAATCGTTCCTGCTTTTCGCGCTCCGCCCGTAGTTCCTCCCAGCGTTTTATTGTCTGAGCCCGCTTTACCTCTTTCTTCTCCTCATAGAAATGGTAGTTTCCCGGATAGTATTCAAGTTTCCCATTTTCCAACTCATAGATTTCTTCAGACAGGCGGTCGATAAAATATCGATCGTGTGACACGATCACGATGCCGCCATCAAATCCCATCAGGTACTGCTCGAGCCATTCCAGCGAAGGCAGATCGAGGTGATTGGTCGGTTCATCCAGCAGGAGAAGATCCGGATTACGGATAAGGAGACGCGCCAGGTACGCCCTCATGCGCCAGCCACCACTAAACTCGGCGAGATGCCTGTTGAGTTCGCCTGGGTCAAATCCCAGTCCGGTCAGTATTGCCCTGGCTGTCGATTCCATGCGATAACCGCCGAGAGATTCGTATCGATGCTGCAGCTCTCCGAGTTGCGCAGCGAGTCGATCATGGTCTGCTCCCGGACGGTCCAGATTTGCCTGTATTTCAGCCATTTTGTCTTCAATGTCGATGATATGGCGCTGGCCTTCGAGCACCACCTGAAGAACGGATCCGCGTCCAGCTGATACCTCATCCTGTGGAAGGCATCCGATGGTGTATTCCCTGGGTTTCATGATATCGCCCGAGTCCGCTTTCAATTCACCGGTGATGATCTTCAGCAGTGTGGTTTTACCGGCGCCGTTGGGTCCGATGAGCGCTGCGCGCCGTCCTTCACGGATCACCCAATCGAGTCCTGACAGCAGTATTCGTTCGCCTATCGAGTATTTCAGATTCTTGATTTGAAGCATGATCGTTTTTCGGTTAATCCCAAAATTAACCGAAACGGGGATAAAATGCAAGGTTTTTGTGGGAGAGGGGGGTATCCGGAATATCTTTTTTAACTATAAAGGCCACATGGAAATCACAATGTCGGCGAAGAGCCTTGGCAGATAAAAGACATCGACAAGCGCTTTATGTAATTATCAATAGCGATTCCATCGCTCCAGGCGATGGAATCGCTCCCATTTTTATTCGAATCCCAAAATCCTTTTGAAAAAAATAAACTTTGCGCTTTACGGATTCTTTATTGGTTTAATGGTATATCAATAAAAAATACCCGGCATGAGATTAAATTCACTGAGAGACAGTCAATCGTGTCCCGTCAGGGACGATCGACAGTAGCACATCACTTCAGTGATGGGTGTCCGGTTTCACCACGATACCAAGTCCCGCCAGGGACGGCTGGCCGACAATGCGACATCACCGAACTCACCCCCTGCATCAGGGCTGTATCAAAAGTCCAGTTTTGCGGCATGACACTACAATATATTGATCAATTACTTGGATCAAAGTCTGTATGTTGTTGTTTCTGGTAGATTTCGGGCGATTTTGATACAGCCACAATTGGATCTGTGATTTTTCCATTAAATTCGAGTCATCCAAAAAATCGAAGCCCCTTCTCTTCCCAGGAGAAGGGGCTTGGGGATGGGTTCATGTTAACAAAACAGACTTGAATTCCAGCAGGCTACCTTAGCAACATACACTTTCGGACTTCGCTAAAATCTCCAGATCTCAACTCATAGACATAAATCCCCGAGCTCAATGATTTTACATTCCAATCAATATTATAGATTCCCGCGTTTTTATATTCATTCACCAGTTCTGCAACCAATTGTCCTTTTAGATTGTAGATTGATAAAACAACATGAGCCGCTTCAGGCAACTGGTATGATATCGTTGTCATTGGATTGAATGGATTGGGGTAGTTTTGACTCAGCTGAAATTTCCCCGGTATGTTCAGCTGAACCTCACTCACCCGC
>JAZBPW010000089.1:0-5777 GCA_036351795.1 Candidatus Zhuqueibacterota bacterium
CTGATCTTTATTCTCTCTGTGTTCTCCGTGCCTCTGTGGCAAGAAGATTCGCTCATCGGCTCATCCTACAGATTCTCCAACAGGTACGCCGTCATCTTGCCGAACAGATGCGCGCGGCGTTTCCGGATGCTGTGATCCTGGCGCGGATAGACCATCATATCAAAGGGAATATTGAGCTCCTGAAATCTGGCCGCCAGCTGAATCGTATTCGACATGTGAACATTGTCATCATTGATGCCGTGAACCAGCAGCAGCTTGCCCTTCAGCTTGTGAGCGATGTTCAACGCGGAGCCCTTTTCATAGCCATCCGGATTGTTCGCCGGCGTATCCATATATCGTTCGGTATAGATACTGTCGTAATTCCGCCAGTCGGTCACCGGCGCCACCGCCATGCCGACCTTGAAATAGTCGGCGGCATTCAACATACACATAATAGTCGTGTATCCACCATAACTCCAGCCCCAGATGCCGATGCGGTCGGTGTCCACCCAGGGCATTCGGCTCAGATACGTCACACCGTTCACCATGTCCTCCACCTCCAGCTGTCCCAGCCGCCGGTATGCCAGTTCCCTGTACGCCCGGCCCTGATAACCGGTGCCGCGATTGTCCAGCCTGAAAACGATATATCCCTTCTGCGCGAGCATCTGGCTCCACAGGAAAGTCGTCCTGCCCCACGAGTTTCTCACGGATTGAGACCCGGGGCCGCCGTAGACATGGAATAGAACCGGGTATTTCTTCCCGGGATCGAAATCCATCGGCTTGAGGATGGAAGCGTTGAGCGGAACCCCCTCATCAGTCTCGAAAGTCACAATCTCCGGTATCGATAATTCATAATCTTTCAACGCGGCGATCTCATTCGGCTCTATCATCGCCTTCATCTCACCATCGATGGAGTGCAGGCTGATACGCTCTGGCGTCATTGTGTTGGAGAAATGATCCAGATAGCGGTCCGCATCCGGATGCATGACAATCCTGTGTGTACCCGCTTCCGCTGTGATCCTGCGAAGCTTCTTCCCCTTGACATCGACGGAATAGAGATGCCGCTCGAAGCGGTTTTTTTCCGTGGCTGTGAAGTAAACATGTTTTTCATTTCTGTCCACGTCGATGAGTCCGGTGACATCCCATTCGCCGGACGTCAGCCTGCGCTCCAGCGTGCCATCCAATTGATAGAGATAGAGATGGTTCCAGCCCGATCGTTCCGATGACCAGATGAATCTTTTTCGTTTTTCCAAAAACGTCAGGTCATCTTTCACATTCAGCCAGCCGTTGTCATTCAGCTCTTTCAGAATGATATCGCTTTTTCCGGAAACGATGTCGGCCTTCAACAGATCCAGTTCATTCTGCCTGCGATTCATACGATAGATCCAGAGCGACTTGTTGTCCGGGTGCCATTTGATCCTCGGAATGTAGATGTCGATCTCACCGCCAATATCCATCCATACCGTTTTCCCACCTGCCGCCGGGACCACGCCGATATTTACAACAGCGTTTGGATCGCCGGCCTTGGGATAGCGAATGACCTCCACTTCGTTGTGCCTGGGGATATAATCGACGAGAGGAAATTCCGGTGTATTCGATTCATCCATCTTGTAATAGGCGATGTGCGACGAATTCGGCGACCAGTGGAATCCGGCGCGAAGTCCGAACTCCTCCTCATACACCCAGTCCGCGCTGCCGATGCGAATGAGCTCCGCGCCTTCCCGCGTCAACTGCGTTTCCGCTCCCGAGGCCACATCGAGGACATGAAGGTCTCTGCGCTTGATGTAGGCGATCTTGCCGCCGTCCGGTGAGAATGCCGGATGCAATTCCGGTTCCGCGTCATCCGTCAACCGGCGCAGCGTTCGCGATTCGATGGAGAACAGATAGAGATCCTGCCCGGAGTTGAACAGCAGGGCGTCGCCCGCGGGAGACCACAGATGGTTCTTCGGGATCATGCGGCGCACGCGCTTCAGCTGCCGGAAAACGGGCACATCCGTGGTATCCAGAAGTTTGGTCCTCTCTCGAGACTCCATGTCGTAGATCCATATGGACAAGCCCTCGGTATAGGAGAATTGCTGTGAATCGGGCCTCCACTGAAAATTGCTCAGCGACTTACCGGAAAATTTCCCGGATTCGAAAATATCGGTTACGGTCAGGTTCTCCTGCGCATGGAGTCCGGAAATCAACAGGAGGCTTAAAATGACGAAAATACAACCCTTGTGTAATTTCATTCGACCCTCTAGATTTTCATTTTATCCACCAGAAAATAGTCCACGACACGCTGGATGATCTCGTCGATGTGTACTTTCGGTTCGTATCCGATCAGCGTCTTGATCTTCGTCAGGTCCGGGACTCGAATCGCCATGTCCTCGAAACCCTCCTCATAGGCTTCATCATACGGAACGAACCTGATCTCTGAGTCCGAGTTTGTCACTTTCTTCACTTTATTCGCCAGATCAATAATCGAGATCGGAGAATCGTTTCCGATATTGAATATCTGACCGATGGCACTGCTGTTTTCCGAGAGGTTCACCAGCGCTTCCACGACATCGCCCACAAACGCGAAACAACGCACCTGATTGCCATCGCCGTACACGGTGATGGGCTCTCCCTTGATCGCCTGCACCACAAACCTGGGAAGCACCATGCCGTACTGTCCCGTCTGCCGCGGACCGACCGTGTTGAACAGACGCGCGATAATCACCTCGAGCTTCTTTTCCTTGTGATACGCCAATGCCAGGAATTCATCGATGGCCTTTGAGCTCGAATAGCTCCAGCGGCTCTTGGTGGTTGGACCCAGCACACGGTCGTCGCTCTCTTTGAACGGCGTCTTTGTGCTCTTGCCGTAGATCTCGGATGTGGATGTGACGATCACCTTCTTCAAATATCGGTTCGCCAGTTTAAGCACGATCTCCGATCCCAGAATATTGGTCTCGATCACGGCCACCGGTTTGTTCACGATCAGCTCCACACCGACAGAGGCCGCCAGATGGTAAATGATATCGCATTCACTGACCATTCTGTCCATGACGGTCTCATTCAAAATCGACTCCACGGCAATATTGAACCTGGGACTCGACCTGAGATGGTCGATGTTGCGCAGACTCCCCGTTGACAGGTCATCGATCACATGAACCATATGCCCTCTTTCCAAAAGCTCTTCCGCGAGATGCGAACCGATGAAACCGGCGCCCCCTGTAATTAAAACTCTCATTCCATGACTCCTGATTTGGTGGTTTTGTATGGTAAGGTTAATTTATCGTCTTTATGCCACATAGAAACTAAAAATAGCCAGATGTAATCCACCTTCAAGGCGGACTACATCTATAGCCCACATATCGAAAACGAGTGTCATCCTGAGTCAGCGGCTACGCTGACGAAGGATCTCTACCACTAGTCCATTTTTTTTGCCACAGAGACACAGAGTGCACAGAGACTTTTAGTTAATGTCATTCTGAGCGCCGCGGAGCGGTGCGAAGAATCTATACCACTGTGTGCTCCCTCTAACCACTGAAATACAATGAACATCGAGAACATAAAAGATCAGACAGGATAACAGGATCAACTTAATAAGGTACCGGCTTATTTAACATCCTGCCAATCCTGTTATCCTATCTAATTTTTATAAGAAACGCATCGCATGAATGCGATGCACTCCAATTGTTTTCGTGTCTTTCGTGTTTTTCGTGGTTTCGTTTTTCGTTATCCCTGCCTCCTTTTCTCTCCGTGCCCTTTATGCACTCGTGGTTCACTTTATTTCTGTATTCCTTGCGCATTCGCTATTTTCATGTGCAAGCGTTCAGGGGATTGCCAAGCGTTTCACCGAAGGGTGAAACGCCCGCAATGACAGGCAACGGTCCTGTCTTCTTGTTTACCGCATCACAACCAGCTTCTCCAGCGCTTCCGTCTGTTTCCCCGCTGCGCGGGCGATGATCTTGTAAAAATAGACGCCGTTTGCCAGCCGGTCGCCGTCGCCATCGCGTCCGTCCCAGGCCAGTTGATTGAATCCCGCGCTACCCGGACAGCCATCCATCTCCAGGATCAGGCGCCCCGCAACGGTATAGACTTTAATAGTGACATTGTCCGCCGGTTGCGTAAGAAAATAAGTAAAATTTGTATTTCGATGGAATGGATTGGGATAATTGAGCACTTCCCGCAACTGAAGATCCGATACCACACGAAACAGGTAATTCTCCCAGGTCAGATTATCACCCGCGTCCCTCACATAGAGCTGCAGCATATGGTCGCCATCGTCCAACTGCGGCGTGTAACGCAACATGGCGGAAAGATCGGAGAATCCGTTCCCGCTGAGAGGCATGAAGGCAAGCATATCCCCGTTGTTGAGAAACGGCACGCGTTCGCCATCCAGCATCAGATGCACCCGTGTCGTATCATCCTGTATTTTCACGGGACTGTTGTCCGTGATGCGGATATCGATCACCGGAGATCTGGAGACAAGGGCATCGTCATAGATCTCGATGCCGTCGAAGGTGGCGCTGATATGCGGACGCATGGTATCCGCCTTCACGATGACGCGTGTCGAATGAAAATTGTTATCCTCGGATAACTCAGGGATCCGGTTCTCCGGATCGGCTTCGATGATGATCTGGTTCGTGCCGCCCTTCCCCCGCGAGTCCCATGTCACACTCACATCAGCGTGTTGCCCGGCGCGTAACCGCGGCAGACGCTTATCCGCGAACACCGCTGTCCCGGACACCGGATTCAGTTCGCTGAACCGCAGCAGCAGGCTGTCCATATCCGCCGCACCCGCATTGTGCACCTCCACCTCGATATCGATAGCGCCGCCTTCGAAAACCGTGTCGCTGCTGACGCGCACCACCTCCGCTCCCAGCGCGGCATCCCCGACAGGATCGTAATAGACCGACCAGTCGCGCAGCTCAGGCGAAACAAAGGGATCATTCGTTCGCAGTTCAGCCATCAATCGCAGCAGCGGATAATCGGCAGCGGATATATCTTCCAGCGATTCACCTGTATTTTCACCCAACCCTGTCTTCAGCGTGTCCCAGGTCGACGCGGTGTTGTTGAATCCAATGACCGACATGCGTACCGGTTCGGCTTCAGCAGGCACATGCTGATCCCATTGCAGCGAATGCCATGCCGTGGTCGGGCCGATGGCCGGCGAGAGCACAGTCCCGGACGCGTGAACCATGTTCAGCGTATCCGACACAATGGCAACACCGCCGTAGCGCGGGACATGCCTTTCAGGCACCGTCCCGATATCCGCCCCCTTACGTCCGATGATGGCCCATGAATCGCGGAATCCCACCTCACGACAGTAGCGGCTGCCGATGCTCTCCAGCGCCAGGTAGGCGGCCTCTGTCATGGATTGCTCGCCGGTGTCGCGAATCCCGGCCAGCACGTAAGCGCCCTCAGGCGCCCCATCGATGAACTGCGCCATGGCATCCGCATCCTCTGTACTGGTATGAGTGTCAAAGTTCCCGAATTCAATGAATACACCGTAGCTGTCGCACACTGCAATGTTATGTCCCCTTTTTGCCGTTGCAACCGGAACTGAATTTACAAAAATAATCGCATAATTGAGATCATCATATCCAGATGACTCGATCTTGAATATTGTGTCATTATCAAGCAACTGTATTCCGTCAGTATTCAATACCGCATGATCCAGAGTATTCGCCTGAAATTGCATGTTGTTGCCATGCCGCCATCCGAATCGGTCTCCGATGTGAAACGACGCATTGATCCAGTTATTATCATCAGATCCCCGGCAGCGCCAGTGATATACCGCATCCGCATCGAGCCGCGCCGGCATCCAG
>JAZBPW010000090.1:0-24100 GCA_036351795.1 Candidatus Zhuqueibacterota bacterium
GATTCATCTTAATTCTGGCAATCATATGCCTTGCTTACGTCTTCTTCAAAACGACAAGGAAGGGAAAGGGAAAATCAATAAAGGACAAAATGATGTTCAAGATTCCCCTATTCGGAAAAATCATTAAAAATTCTATTATAGCCCGTTTCTGCCGTACACTTGCTACGCTTCTGGAGAGTGGTGTGACCTTGATGGGGGCATTGGATATTATCCACCGTACAGCAGAGAACTCAATCTTCAAAGACGTGGTCGATGGGATGCGCGCCCGTGTTCTCAAAGGTGGGTTAGTCGCGGATACGAATGACAATATGGCCATATTCCCTCCTATAGTCACCCGAATGATAGCCGTGGGAGAGGAAACAGCCGCTCTTGACAAGATGCTGCACAAGGTTGCTGATTTCTATGATGAGGAGATCGATGCGATCATCGACACGTTGACATCGGTGATCGAACCGGTGATCATCGTACTGCTCAGCATCATACTTGGCGGCACACTCATCGCCATGTACATGCAGATTTTCAATCTCATGGAAGTGATAAAATAAATGAATGAACCAACAGGAGGAGAAGGTAAATGGGTCTCAGAACAGTATTAAAAAACGAAGACGGATTTTCACTTACCGAATTGCTGGTGGTTGTGGTTATTATCGGGATTCTTTCGGCGCTGGCAATACCGAAGTTTACGAATGTCACAACGCGTGCAAAAACGACAGAAGCCAAACTGATGCTTCGCCAGGTTTACAACCTTCAGATGGGATACTACCTTGAAAATGATATGTACAGTTCAGATCTCGTGTCGCTGGGATTCATGCAGGAACGCCTCAAAACCGAGGGCGGCCAGGCGCGATATTCGATCCGGATCGAAAAAGCCGATGCGACACTTTTCCTTGCCAGCGCCACATCTGTTGTCGACTACGACAAAGACGGTTCGTTCAATGTCTGGACGATCGACAATGAAGGTCTGTTGACGGAATCTGTTGCTGACTAAGGGATACCGAATGCTTTTCACTTTTGCGAGTTTGTCGAGTCTGGCAATTGGCAGTTTTTTGAATGTGTGCATTCACAGGATACCGCGCGGCCAATCGATCATTGCCTCCAGATCTCATTGTCCATCCTGTATGACGAATTTGAAATGGAGACACCTCATTCCTGTGTTCAGCTATTTCGCTTTAAAGGGGAAATGCCAGTACTGTGGATCTAAAATCGGAATACAATACCCGTTCGTCGAACTGTTGACAGCACTCGGGCTGATAACAATTCTATACCAATCGACCAGTTACACATTATTCCTCTGGTACGGTTCTCTCTACGCACTCATGATCATTGTATCAGCGATTGATATAAAACACATGATCATTCCCAACTCAGTCATAATCACCGGATTTATCGTAGCGTTGACATTATCGGCTGCATTTAAGATAATCGATATTAAGGAAATGATCACTGGATTCATGGCGGGCGGCAGCTCACTGTATCTGATCGCAGCCATCGGAAGTAAGCTTCTGCACAAGCAAGGACTGGGAGGAGGCGACATTAAATTTACAGCGATGATCGGTATTTTTGTTGGTCTGAGGGGTGTGATTATGACATTGATTGTAGCGTTTTGGTCTGGAGCATGTTTTGGCCTTATTTCGATAGCATGCGGGATGATGAAAAAGGATGACAGGATTCCGTTCGCTCCATTTCTAAGCCTCGGCGCGCTAATCTACATTCTGACGATGTGTTGAGGCGTTATGATGAGAGGTCCGCCTGCATTTCTATGACCAGCCGTCCCTGGGCGGGACTTGGATGCGAGGTGCATCCTGACGCCCACCACTGAAGTGATGGGCTACTATCTGTCGTCCCTGGCGGGACTTTACGATTGCGCGCAGCCGAACTCATCTCCACTGATGAAAAAAAGAGCAAATCTGATTTACCCGCAAAGTGCACCAAGATCTCGCAAGGGGCGCAAAGTTTAATATTTTCAAAAGCATTCCCCTTCTGTACTTCATGCTCTATTTGCAGCCTTCTTGGTGAGAAAAGATCTGAGGACACGTTCAATTTTATACCTTTAAATTTATATCATTTTCTCATGAATCCTGTGATCCTCTCAAATTATTCAACACCTTTGTTGATGCCAACACATCACTCCAGCAACTTGTTCTTCAACACATAACGTATCAATTCCGCGTTATTGGACATTTTCATTTTCTGCAGGATTCGCGCCCGGTATGTGCTTATGGTCTTGGCACTCAGATGCAGCTCTTCCGAGATCTGCGTGATGGTCTTTCCCTGCCCGATGAAGCAGAGCACCTGGTATTCCCGGTCCGATAGCAATTCATGAGGCATCTTTTGCGAATCCATATCAAGCGCGATTGCCAGTTTTTCGGCAAGCGAGCTGGTCACATATCGTCTCCCCTGTGATAACAGGTTAATTGCAGAGACGAGCTCCTCAGGCGCCCGGTCCTTTGTTAAATATCCGGCTGCACCGGCTTTCAGCGCGCGTACTGCGTACTGCTCTTCCGAATGCATGCTGAGAATCAGAACAGGCAATGACGGAAACTCAGCTTTCAACTGCTTCAATACATCCAAACCGCTCATGCCGGGCATGGTAATATCCAGGACGATCACATCGTACTGATCCTCCCTCACCTTTTCCAGCACCTCAAAGCCATTGGATGCTTCACCGGCGATTGTCAGATCCATTGTTTCAGAGAGGATCTGTTTCAGGCCCAACCTTACGACTGCGTGATCATCAGCAATAAGTACTCTAATCATTTTCAACTTCCTTCTCGCTTAGCGGTATTATGACCGTAATTGTTGTCCCTTTGTTTTTTGCGCTTTTAATTTTAAGTTCTCCACCAAGGAAATAGGCGCGTTCCTGCATACCAAGTATCCCAAATGACTGCAATTTTTTCCTTACATCTCCCTCAATACCAACGCCATTATCATTGACTCGAAGTTTGATCGACTGTTCGTTTCGAATGAGTGAAATGACTATTTTTGTCGCGTTCGCGTGTCTGACGACATTGGTAAGCGTTTCCTGAAAAATCCTGAATATTGCTGTGGACTTCTCTTTGTCGAGCACAATGTCAGGAGGTTTGATCGTCAACCGGCAATCGATCCCGGTTCGTCTCATGAATTCATCTGTCTGCCATTCGATTGCGGCCGACAGGCCAAGATCATCCAGCAGCGTTGGTCTTAACTCAGCAGAAATACGTTTTACAGACCTGATTGTCGATTCAATGAGTTCGGACATTGGTTGTATCCTTTGTGCCATGTAAGGTTCATCCTGAGGCAACTTTTTCTTGACCATGTGCAGCTCCATTTTCAAAGCTGTCAGCGCCTGTCCCAATTCATCATGTATTTCCCGGGCAATCAGCGTCCTCTCTTCCTCGCGAACAGACTGCAAGTGACCGGCAAGTCTCCGCATTCGTTCACGCGACTGCTGCAGTTGCTGCTCTGCCATTTTTCTTGCAGTAATGTCCACCAGAATACCCAAGGATCCGATCACTTTCGACTCCTTCTCATCATGGATAGGGATGGCATGATCACTGATCCATTTTGTCTTTCCATCCGGCGTTTCAATCATCTGATCGACACGGTATGCAGCTCTTTCGCCTGAACGGAACTGACGCCCGTAATCAAGGAGTTTATCCGGCGCATCAGGATCCATAATGATGATCTCATTTGACATTCTGGATAACATGTCTGCAGTGAATTTATCAGCGGAAACGCCTGTCAATTCTTCTATTCCATCACTTAAAAAATCATATTTATCGTTCTCATAATTCCTGAGGTAGGGAACGCCGCGTGTATTTTCAATGGCACGGCGGTAAACCTCGTGTACACTCTTAAGCTCTGCTTCTGCTTTCAATCGTTTCTCTTCGTTTTGCTTTTCTTCAGTGACGATACGCCCGCAACCGACTGTACCGATCATTTTATTGTTTTCATCGAGAAATGGTGCCTTATAGACGTCGAGATATAAAAATTCACCTCCGACATTGCCGTACTCATCAAATCGTTGCGGTCTTCTGCTATCCATGACAATAAGATCAGAGTCGGCACAGATTTCGCCAAAAGTATGCCATTTGGTGTCTTCATGAGATTCCCGCTCTCTTTTCGCAAAGAAAATATCGCTTTTCCCAACAGGTTCTTCCGTATCCTTCGCGTTCAAAAGCTTGTCACAGATCGCTTTGTTCGCAAATATATATTTCCTATCCAGGTCCTTGGCCCATATCATATCCGGAACGTTGTCACACATCATACGAACCATGTTGTAGAGCGACCTGTATCGTTTTTCACTTTCACGCAGCTTCTCTTCATCGAGCTTCCTATCAGTAATATCCTGGATGATCCCAAGAGAAGCAACAACGAGTCCATTCTCATCTTTTACTGCAACTGCGTTATCGCTGATCCATCGCTCCTCCCCATCTGGTTTTTCAATCAGAAAATCAACTTTATATTTATCGATCTCGCCTCGCAGAAACGCCTTTCCGTATTCGACAAAGTTACTGGGCGCTTCAGGATCCTTTATCACTAACCGCTTTCTTATTTTGCGCCAGATATCCGGCTCTATATCAATGGAATCAATGCCGATGAGCTTGCCAAGTCCCTCCGCAATAAAATCATATTTTTTGCTGACATAGTTATATTGATAAGGAACACCTTGTGCGTTCTCAATGGATCTTCTGTAAATCAGATTCGATCGCTGCAGCGCCTCTTGCGCACGCTTCCTCTCACTGATATCCCGCAACATGACAAGCGATCTCAGAATGCCATTGACCTCCACCTTGCGGGCGATGACTTCTACCCATATCTCTTTTCCATCCTTTCGGATGTTTCTTCTCTCCACATAGCAGTCATGCGGGATGAGATCAGTCATGTCTTCTTTGACATCCTTCAGATATTCATCAGGTATAATCTGACTGACATTCATCTGTGTCAGTTCTTTTCTCGTATATCCAAGTATCCTGCTCGCTGAAGCATTGACATCAAGTATATCGCCATCAAGAGATTCAAGAAATAGCGCATCACTTGCGTTTTCAAATATTTCCCTGTATCGTCTCTCGGATTCGGCGATCTGATCCTGTGCTTTTCTCCTCTCCGTGATGTCACGAATGATGCCCTGAATCAAGGATTTCCCGCTGACTTCAAACATTCTCGCTGGTACCTCAGCCCAAAATGTGCTCCCGTTTTCTTTTGCACATAATATTTCGAATGTCACATAGCCATGTTTTCTTATATCCTTGAAAGCATTTCTGGACAGATCCTGTGCTTCAGGCGGATGGAGGTCGATTATTGTCATCCTCAGAATATCCGATCTCTTATACCCAAACATATCAAGGACCTGTTGATTTACATCCAGTATCTCGCCGTCAGTATCGTGAATGAAAATGCCATCATTGGAATAGTAGAACAGATTGCTGTATTTTTCCTCACTTTCTCTGAGTGCATCCTCCGCCCTCCTGCGATCGATCGCGACTGCGATCTGATCTGAGACAAACTCCAATAGTCGCTGATGCCTTGTTCTATATGTGGTTTTTTCATCATAGCTTTGTAAAACCACAGCGCCGATCACCTCCCCGCGGATTCTCAGCGGAACACCCAGCCATGACTTTGATTTGGAACCATAAGGAATAGAGCGATTTATCAATTTTCTGACTTCATCTGAATCGCTATTCAGCAATAGTGACGCACCGCTCTCGATCACATATGATGTCAGTGTATTTTCGCCTGGCAGGCTTTTAAAATTATCTTTTTCGTCCACAAAATAGGGAAGATTGATTTTATGCCGCATTTCATCATACAGGGCAATGAAGAAATTCCTTGTGTCCATCACGCTGCCCAGAATATCTCTGATCGACATGAAAAGCTCATCGATATCTCTGGTATTGTTCATGGCATTCGCTATTTGAAACGATATTTGTCGAGCATCCTCGTTGTATTTCTCTTCTGTCTCATCTGATATTGTTGTCACTACACCTGTCACCCGATCGCCTGTGAAAACAGGTATTTTCCGGGAAACTGTCAGAAACTCCTCATTATTGACCCACGTCTGCTCGCTGGTGACGCACACCTTTCCTGTTGTAAATACGTTCTCGTATTCATTCCTGACCTCACCACCAAGAAACGGAAATACATTGAACAGATTTTTACCGAACACCTTATCCTCGAGACCAAGCTGTTTGTTCCAATCAAGAAAAGCGCGGTTCATCAATACGATGTTCATATTTTCATCCACAACATGTATGGATTCTCCCATGGCGTCGAGCGTCGTTCGATAGTTCTGTTCACTCTGCCGAAGCCTGTCTTCCGCGTATCTGCGTTGCAGGGCTACTGACGCCTGGTTGATCAATGCTTCGATGTATTGCCTGTTTTTCAGCTTCTGTTTCTCTTTCAGTATGATCACCACGGTTCCCAGCAATCTGGATTTTCTCGTGAATCCCGCGCCCCAAATTTCTCCTACTCCATAAAGATTCTCAATTATCCGGCTCTTCTCTGGAGAGATGGTCTCAAAGCTCAGCTTGTGAATCCCACCGCCTATCTCGATAAGCTCTCCTTGTATAAGTTTCTCTTCGGCTTTATCATTCAAAATGTAAGTTTGCTTTTTGAAATTGTAGCCCAAAACTTTTGAAATTGCCCCTTCGAGTTTTCGACCCATTCCCTGGACAGAGCGGATCTCGGCTTCCATCGTCTCCTCGTCGAATGTTGATACAAGGATGATGGCATCTTTAACCAATGGACTCATTTTTTTGGCAATGAACTGGAAAATATCGTCATCAGAAGGCATATCAACCAGGGCCAGGGCGGTTTCTGACAGCAGGCCCAAATTATCGAGATGTCGCTTTTGCGCCAGTTCAGCCATTTTCTTTTCGGTAACATCCCGGATAAAGGATTGTGTACCCACAATTTTATTATTCACCCAATGTGGAAGAGAATCCACCTCCAGATAGACAGTAGAACCATTTTTATGAATGGCCTTGAACTCGTAACGGTTCTCAACATTTTTTCCTTTTACCCTGGCTGAGTGTATCGTTAAGACCCTCTTCTTGTCATCGGGATGCACAAGAGATTTTATGGATTCCGCATTCATTTCTGAACAGGAATAGCCGAGCAGATCGGCGAACTTCTCGTTGAAATATTTGAATCTGCCCTTGATGTCATCAATGAGAATAGCGATTTCAGACTTCTCCACCAGGTTTTTATATTTTTCCTCAGACTCCTGAAGGGCTTTTACAGATTTTATTCGCCTGGTGATATCGTTCACCATTCCGATGATCACATTTTCACCGTTCAACACAATTGGACTCGCTGTTATTTCAACAATCGCGTTCCGGCCATCTTTTCTTTTGAGTTTGTGTTCAGTGGGACCTGTCCTTTCGCCGCCAAGGTTGCGTAGTAGATCCCGAGTGGCAATGTCCAAATCATCCTGATCCAGGAGCCCCATACTTACGAAATTTTTCCCCACAAGCTCTTCTTTTTTGTATCCGATAATCTGCTCCGCCTTTTGATTACCGTATAAAAAATTCCCTTGCTGATCAATATAATAAATGCCTATGGGAAGGACATCGATGAGCGTTCGCATGCCGTTCTCAGATTCCCGCAGCGCGTCTTCCATCTTCTTGCGATCAGACATATCCCGTGAGATTCCACAAATTCCGAAAAATTTATTATCAATATCATACACAGGTACTTTGACGACGTCATAGGTGCTCACCTCACCATCTATCATCTCTGTATGCTCACGTTCTATCACATGGCCATCGAGCACCTGTTTATCGACATCAATTGTGCTGTTGCGTTCGATAATCCAGAATATTTCTTCATCTGTTAACCCGAGAATATTTTTAGAATCGACTCTGAAAAGTTTTTCCCATGCTGGGTTGACATACAGATATCTAAGTTCTTTGTCTTTGATGAAGATCGCATCCTTTGCCGTATCGGCGATCAATCTGAAATAGAACCCTTCACGGTCATCGACACCATCTGCATTGACAGAATCAGCCCCGAAATGACTCAATTTGTGGATCCGTGCTTTTAACTCCTCTTCATCAAAGGGCAACTTGATAAAATCATCGACACCGAATGCGATCAGTCGCTGACACATGCTCATCGCATCGGGCTCAACAGCCGCAACTATTGGTACTGCCGGAAAGGCGCGTTGAAGCTTATCGATAATTTTGTCCCAGTTTCCACCTGCTTGAGATACGATGACCATGCATATGTCGGGCTGATTGCTTTTCGCATATGTCATCATCTCTTTTTCGTTGAACAGGATAGTGGGCGTGAGGTGGAGATTGTTAAATAATTTGATGCATTCATCATGTCTGTTCGACTTATGCACATCGAAAACGCAGATACGCTTTCCTTTACTCATGGCGAAATCCTTGTTTATGACTAATTACAGAAAAAAAATGACGTTATTTATGCCATTAAAGTGAAAATGTGCTTGACAATATTGATATTTCGTGATATATTTTAATATATCAAATATATTTAAAATGTCAAAATATTTTTTCCTGTTCCAGGTCATCGAAAACAAAAATATCGAATTCCTACCCTGACCGATTAAATTGTACCTTATTTCTCTGTTCATTCATGAAGGAGAAACACCTTGTCATCGTCAATCGAATCGAACAAGCAGACCACGAAAACCTATACTCGAAATCAGGTCTCTGATCTGTATAAAAAATCGCCTATCCCCACTTATCTCTGGCAATTCAAAAATGACGACTTCATACTCGTGGATTACAACGAAGCGGCCAACAGGATGACAAGAGGAGGCGTTGAAAAATTCATTGGCAAACGTGCCAGAGATTATCATCAGGATGATCCGATAATACTGGAGGAGCTTGACACCTGTTTCAGCAAGAAAACCGCCTTCACCAGAGAGATGCCGTATTACTTTCGGACATTAGACGAAACAAAGCACTTATCTGTAACATATTCCTTCATTCCGGACGACATTGTTCTTGTGCATACCGAAGATATCACTGTGAGGAAGAACGCAGAAATGGAGTCAAAAAAGTACTCAACCATTTTGAATAATGCCAATTACGCGGCGATGATCCTGGACACCGAATTCAACATAGTCTATGTGAATGAATACTGTGCATCGATACACGGGTACACGCCTGAGGAAATCATCGGCAAGAACGTGCGTATCTTCCATAATTCTGAACAGCTGAAAACAGTTGAACCCATGCTTTCCCACGCAAAAGAGTTGGATCCTTTCATGGCGAGGGAAATATGGCATACCCGCAAAGATGGTTCAGTATTTCCAATGCTCATGAACGGGAACATCGTTTACGACGATGCAAGCAGACCACGATATCTGACTGCGACTGCCATAGATATCAGCGACAAGCTTGAGGCACAGAAAAAGCATCGTGAATTGGCGAAAAAACTGACAGACATCGAAAAGCAGACGGCATTCGGTCAATTCGGGGCCTGGTTAGCCCATGAGATTAATAATCCATTGCACATAATCCTGGGTAAACTTTTCTTGCTGGAAAGAAATCTGACAGGGACCGACGCGACAGTCAATGAGCAACTTACCAAGATTAGAGAACAGGTAGATCGCATCAGTCGTCTTGCTAAAAATGTGCTGGACCGCTCAAAACCCTATTCACACCTTCTGAAACCAGTTGAAATCAACAGCACACTCAACACCGTTCTGGATATGGTATTAAACACCATTCCCGAGTCAGCGAATATTGATTTGAGCCTCTCGGATGACGATCTACCTGTGATGGGAGATGCGCTATACCTGGAGCTTCTTTTCAAAAACATACTGCTCAACGCGGTTGAATCCATCAGTCGCGACGGCAGCATCGTTATCACCAGCAGCAATCATGAGGGCAACACCGTTGCAGTCCATATCAA
This sequence comes from Candidatus Zhuqueibacterota bacterium, assembly GCA_036351795.1. Lineage (GTDB taxonomy): Bacteria > Zhuqueibacterota > Zhuqueibacteria > Thermofontimicrobiales > Thiofontviventaceae > JAZBPW01. The sequence goes on from JAZBPW010000090.1 coordinate 9,868, forward strand.
AGATACTGGACACGGGATGCCACAGAGTGAACTTGAAAATATATTTGAACCATTTTATACAACAAAACAGAAAGCCGGAGGAACGGGACTTGGACTTCCGATCTGCAAATATATCGTGGACCAGCACAATGGAAGCATCGAGGTGAGCAGCACACCGGATCGCGGGACGGTTTTCTCAATATACCTGCCGGCTGCGCAGTAAACATGGGAGGATTGAATCATGTATAAAATCCTTCTTGTCGATGATGAAATTGAAACACTGAGAGACCGGTCGCAGATCATCTCTGAACTGGGTTATGAATGTAAAACTGCGATCGACGGCGCCGAAGCGATCGACAAGGTAAATCGTGAGTCTTTCGATGTCGTACTGACCGATGTAAAAATGCCAAAAAAGGATGGATTCGAGGTTCTCAAAAGGGCCAGATCTGTTGATCCGGATATACCTGTCATTCTGTTCACGGCTTTTGCTACGATTGAATCTGCCGTGAAAGCGATGAAGATGGGTGCTCATGATTATATTCAAAAACCTTTCTCACCAGAGATGATTGAGGTTGTGCTAAGCAGGGCGATCGATTACAGAAAGCTCAAAAAAGAAAACGTCATGCTGCGGTCACAGATTAAAGAGCAAAATCAGCTGAAGAATGTCATCGGACGAAGCGTGGCCATCACAGAAGTCGTGAATCGTGCTCTCAAGGTAGCTAAAACCGACGCCAGCGTGCTTATTCACGGCGAGTCGGGGACGGGCAAAGAGCTCATCGCGCGCAGCATTCACGCAAACAGTTATCGCAGCAATGCATCATTCATTCCCCTGGATTGTGTCGCTTTACCGGCAACGCTGCTTGAAAGCGAAATATTCGGTTATGAGCAGGGTGCGTTCACAGGTGCCGTCCGGAGTAAACCGGGCATGATGGAACTGGCAAACAAAGGGACGCTCTTTCTCGACGAGATCGCGGAGCTGGATGTCAACCTTCAGGCAAAACTTTTACGTGTGTTACAGGAGAAGCAGTTCAGAAGGATTGGTGGTCAGCATTTGATCGATGTCGATGTTCGGATCATCTCGGCCACCAGCTGGAATCCGGAGATCGCTGTAAGGCAGAACAGACTCAGGCAGGATTTATACTACCGGCTGAATGTCGTCCCGATATTTATGCCCCCGCTCAGGGAAAGAACAGAAGATATTTTATTGCTTGCGAAGCATTTCATAGAGAAACTCAATCCCTCAACGCATAAAAATATTACGGGGATTTCTAAACCTGCGCTTCAGTATCTGAGAAATTATGACTGGCCGGGAAATGTACGCGAGCTGCAAAACGTCATCGAGAATGCCATGTCGATGACTGAAAACGATATTATAGAGATCGAAGATCTGAATGACCACATCAAGGTGACCTCTGACCACATCCCCATGGAATCTCTGCGGCAAATGAATTTCAAAGAGGCTAAGCGGGAATATTTACATCAGTTCTGCGTACAATATATCAATAACATGCTCGATAGATACGATGGGAATATCTCGAAAGTCGCTCGGATCGCCGGTGTCAGCAGACGCACGATCTACAGGATTCTCGATAAAGAGGAACATCAGCATCAATGAAAGAATGGATCCGCTTGTTGACAAAGGGTGATATGTTTCTTATCCTTGCGATGATCGTCCTTTCGGTCGCCAGTTTGGTCATCATCAGAAGGTCACAGACGTCCGGCCGAAGTGCTGTGATTACCGTAGATGGCATCGAGCGTGAGCGCCTCGCTCTATCGCGCGATAGAGAGCTGACTGTGAGCGGTCCGATCGGCGAAACCGTTGTAAAAGTTGAGGACAACCGCATACGCGTCCTGCATTCTGATTGTGCGGCAAAGGTGTGCGTCAAAACGGGTCAGATACACCTTAATGGTCAAATGATCGTCTGTGTTCCAAACAAAGTCGTCATCTCCATCACTGCGTATCACCAACGCTCAATAGACGTGGTCACCGAATAGATGAACAGAAGTTCGAAAATAGTTTGGTTATCTCTCTTCATCGCCCTCGGTCTCATTATTTTCATGTTCGAAAGCTACATACCCAGACCGCTGCCCTGGCTGAAACCCGGACTCGCCAATATTGCGTCACTGCTCGCGCTCTACTTTTTTGGATTTCAAAGCGCTATGCTCGTCATCGTCTTACGGGTGATATTGGGATCACTTCTACTTGGATCATTTTTAAATCCCGCCTTTCTGCTCTCTATGTCAGGAGGAATATCCGCCACACTGGTGATGGCATTTATGTTGAAATATTGCAGTCGTTTTTTCAGTATTGTGGGTATCAGCATATCTGGAGCGGTGGTGCACAATATCGTGCAGTTGATACTGGTAATGCTTTTCATCGTCAATCAATATACCATTCTATATCTCATGCCTGTAATGATTCTCTCCTCGCTTTTTTCCGGAACGATCGTTGCTGTCATCAGCCATTTCCTGATCGAACGATTAAAATCGGTGCACCCGATTCAACCGAAAGCGGGTTGAAAAACCATGACAGTATTATTCTCAGTATCACGGAACCAGAAATGGCGTCCCCATTCAGTGTCAATGATATCGTGCTCCTGTTCACTCTGATGCTCCTCTGGAATAAATACCTCTATGGCGGATCTCTTTAAATCGTTCAAGCACTCTTCAATTCCCTCATCGATGAGGATGACAAGTCCTCTCTTTGCACCGTCAGCACCCAGCCAAATTACGGCATTTTCAGAACGCAACGCGCCCCACGTTTCTTTCAACTGCCCCTCGATACTGAAACTGAAATACTCCTGATAAAAAATTGCGGCACGTTCGATATCTTCAGCAAAGAGATGAAAATTCACCTGCATTCTCGACATGGTTGATATCCTCCTGATAGTCTCTATGTATCTGAAGACATTTCCCTGATAATCCGGTTCAATGTGTTTTCGAGTTCAGAAAACCTGTGATACACTTTTTTCAATACGATGAAAAGAAATATGATGGGTAATCCCAGCAGCAGAATAACAATGACAAGGAATAGAATGAAATAGTCGATGTTCATTTTGTTGATGTCTCAGATTAAAATTCGATACTCGGTTGCACAAGCCATGTGAAGTGTTCGGATTCCTCAACCTCAAATTGCCATTCATCCCGATCGAACAACCGGGTTCTCTCCCACATCACGCCGCCGCCCAGCCTCAGCGCGATATACCGTCCGAGCAACACCAGAGGCACCTTTTTGGCGTACGTGAACATCTGGCGCGATGTAAAATGTCGTGATCCAGGCTTATCGCTCAATGGGAAATGTGCCTCATATTCAAGTCTTGCATTTCGGATCAATGAAAATCCATGTTGATTCCAATCCGTATGGCTCCGAAAAAGGGAGAATGTCAGCACATCCGGCGCGAGATCGTTCCGATGGATCTTTGTGCCCAGCCGAAAATCCCATTCGATTTTTTGGGGAGCCGCTGTGGCATATTTGAAATTTCCTGTCACGATCAATTCCCCATGATACCATAGATCATCTACTCTGATATTATCGTGTATATGCCAGTGCCCGCCGGAAAGCAACAGGCCGGCAAACATCGTACCTGCCTGTCTCAAACGCACCCCGGATACTTCCTCCTTTTGCCTGAATCCCAATAGCGCCATGTTACCAAAAAGAAAAGAGATGGCGTAAGGTTCTTCCGGCCCCATGCCGAGAGTTCTCAACAAATTCATATCAAGAAAATTGAACCTGTCAAAAGTCTTCCTGTGAAATGATTCGAGTTGGCTACTGGCATACGCGAGCGGATAGAGAGTCGCTTGAAAAACAAGGTGCCTTGGACTTAGCAGTCGCGGCATCAGCCACCGGTAAACAGCGGACTCTTCCTCCACACGAAAAATCGGAGTTGAATCCAGTCGGCGCAGGTTGATGAAGGCGCTCCCATAGCTTTTGTAGACGCCGGGAGAAAGAGTGACACCGCTCTCACATCCGGCAACTGAACCATGGACATTCAGCGATTGACAGTATGATACCTCCATCGACATCAAACAGATTACTGTAGAAAATATCAATGCTCTGAATATGTACATTCCGGTCCTAATTGATGTACCTCTTCCACCAATCCAGTTTCATGCGGATGCTAGCTTCGATATGATGCGGTTGAGTGAACACATGCGGTTCATCCGGAACCCGCGCAAGAACGGCAGGCACCCCCATCTTTTTTAAAGCCGTGAAAAGCTGTTCGCCTTCTGTTATATGACATCGCCAATCCTTCTCACCATGAATAATAAGCGTCGGTGTTTGGAAATTCGCCGCGTGATTGATGGGACTGTTCTTCTCATATATCTGCCGAACGGAGTCGGTGTATGGCTGACCGCCGAAATCCCATTCCGGAAAGAACTGTTCATCGGTCGTGCCGTAGAAAGAGAACATATTCACGAAAGGAGCCATGGGAACGGCCGCATCAAAGCGATCCGTATGTCCGATAATCCACGTGGTCATCCACCCGCCGAATGACAATCCGGTCACGCCCATTCTATCCTTGTCAACAAAGCCAAGTGAAATCATGTGGTCGATGCCGGCCATGATATCGCGATAGCAGATCCCGCCGTAATCCTGATTGATCGCATCGGTAAATTGCTGACCGTATCCAAAACTGCCTCGCGGATTGGTATAGAAAACGATATATCCCTGCGATGCCATATACTGAAATTCGAAATCGAATTGATTCTTGTACATGCCCTGAGGTCCGCCGTGCACATACAGTAGCAGCGGATAAAGATCATTCGGTTCAAAATCCTGAGGCGTGATATACCAGCCCTGCACTTTTGTACCACCATCTCCTTCGAACCAGACGGTGACGGCGTCCTGCAGTTGAATTTGCTCCAGCAAGAGATCGTTCACGTAAGAAATGCGCTTCATTCCCTTCTTCCGGTTGCGAATGATGAATATCTCAGCAGGCTGATCAGGCATCGTGACGCTCACGGCAATCCGTTCCCCTGTTCCGGAGATATCCCACCCATAGATTCGTTGATTTCTGTCGAGGACTGTGCTGATCTTTTTCTTCATTACATCGATGGCGTAAAGGTTGTAATTACCCGCATCACCGGCGATGAAATAGAGACTCATTGAATCGGGATGCCACTTCAGATCCCTCACGACACGGTCGTAATTCTCAGTCAGGTTCATCGTTTTCCCTGTCTTGAGCTCGTGTACAATGATATCGTAATTATCCGACTCATAGTTATATCGAAATGTGGATCGCCACGCGAGATATTTACCATTTGCCGACCATTGCGGAGAGTAGTCAGGACCTCTGTTTTCGAAAACAGGTGTAATATCACCTCCATCCGAGGGAACAAGCCAGATATCCGTATCAATATTGTTTTCGCGATCCCCGGACCGGTTGGATACGAACGCGATATTAACACCATCAGGTGAAAATGCCATTTCATCGACCTTGAAATCGCCATCAGTCAGCTGATGTATCTTCTTCGTTTTTGCATCCACGGTATGTATATGTGCGCGCCAGCCTTCATCGTACCGGTTATCATCGTACCACCATCGATAACGAAGATGCGAGTACAATTTAATATCATAGAGTCCCTCCGGATGCCGGCCGGTAAAACGCGTTTCAGTAAGAAAAGAAATCTTCTGACCATCCGGCGACCATTGAGGAGACCATGCACCTTGCGGCATATCCGTCATCTGCTCCATGTCGCCGTTATTGACATTCATTCTCCATAGCTGGCTTTCACCCGTTCGATTCGACACAAAGACGATATTGCGATTATCAGAACACCACGCTGGTGAATGATTATTCGAACCAATGAATGTGAGCTGCTTTGAAGCGTTCGATTCCACCGATGTCAGCCATAGCTGCGTCCTTGTCTTATTCAGTGTAGAATCGTATCGGCTCACCTCATAAACGAGACGTTTGCTATCGGGTGAAAACAGAGGATGATCTGCCTCCTCGACACGATAGAAATCAGAAATAGTCAAATCCCTGCCAGCAGCGAAAGATGGCAAACAGGCACATAGGATGACGATAATCAGAAATAATCTTTTCAGTGGCACCTTGGTCCTCCTGTCAAATAATATACACAATTGAAGATAACATTATAAATCGCGAGAGGTTTGCATTAAAAGGTGAAAACGCTCACATCTTTACCTTCTTTGAAATTTTCAGGCGGTTAATTGATTTGAGCAGCGCAATTCTGGCGCGTTGCAGATCGGAATCATCGAGTTTCTCCGAGAGTCGTCGCTGGGCTCTCTCTTTTGCGTATATTGCACGTTCGACATTAATGACATGTGCGTCTTCAGCCGTTTCAGCGAGTATGGTCACTTTATGAGGCAAAACTTCGATTGTACCTCCACTGGTGGCGAAATATTTAGTGCCATTCTCCAGTTCAAGTTTGATTTCTCCGACAGCAAGAGAGGTGATGAAAGGGGCGTGTCCTGCCATAACACCAAAATACCCGTCGATGCCCGGCGCCCGCAAGTATGTAATCTTGTGCTGGCAAATAATTTCGAAGGGTGTCAAAATTTCAAGATCAATAAATTTGTTTTCCATAGTCCAATCTACATATTTTCGGCTTTCTGAACTGCCTCTTCGATGCTTCCAACCATGTAAAATGCCTTTTCGGGCAAGTAATCATATTTTCCATCCACAAGCCCTCTGAAGCCCTCGATCGTCTCGTCGAGCGACACATATTTACCTTCTCTACCGGTAAATTCCTCGGCCACGAAAAACGGCTGCGATAGAAATCTTTGGATCCTTCTCGCTCTGTTCACGATCACTTTATCCTCTTCCGAAAGTTCCTCCATACCAAGAATATTGATAATATCCTGAAGTTCATTGTATTTCTGCAATATCTCCTTCACATCTCGCGCCGTATTGTAATGGTCATAGCCGATGATATCAGGATCGAGGATCACCGACGTAGATTCCAATGGATCAACAGCCGGATAGATAGCCAGTTCTGATAATTTTCTGGAAAGTACCGTGGTCGCATCCAAATGTGAAAAAGTCGTTGCGGGTGCCGGATCGGTCAGGTCATCTGCCGGTACGTAAATCGCCTGCACAGAAGTGATCGATCCTTTCCGGGTCGAAGTGATTCTCTCCTGCAACTCACCCATTTCAGTTGCAAGTGTTGGTTGATAGCCCACAGCCGATGGCATCCGCCCCAGAAGCGCGGACACTTCAGAACCGGCCTGGGTGAATCTGAATATATTATCAATGAACAGCAGCACATCTCTGCCCTCATCATCACGGAAATATTCGGACACGGTCAAAGCGGACAGGGCCACGCGTAACCTGGCTCCGGGAGGTTCATTCATTTGACCAAAAACCATACTTGTTTTTTTAATGACACCGGATTCTTTCATTTCAAGCCATAGATCATTCCCCTCTCGCGTACGCTCGCCCACACCGGCGAACACAGAATATCCACCATGCTCCTTGGCGATATTGTTTATCAGCTCCATGATCAGCACCGTTTTACCGACACCGGCGCCGCCGAACAGTCCGGTCTTTCCACCTTTTGAATATGGCTCAAGAAGATCGATCACCTTGATCCCGGTTTCAAAGACTCCCTCTGATATGTGCAGTTCTTTGAACTCCAGTTTTTCACGATGAATCGGATTGTACTTAACTGCCTCCACGGGTCCCTGTTCGTCGATGGGCTCTCCGATGAGATTCATCACCCGACCCAGAGTTTTCGGACCAACCGGCATTTTGATCGGATCGCCCGTGTCCTTAACATGCATGCCGCGGACGAGTCCATCGGTTGAATCCATGGCAACGCATCGAACCGTATTCTCCCCCAGATGCTGTTGTACTTCCAGAACGAGCCGTGTTCCATCTTCTCGTTCTATTTCACATGCATTCATGATATTGGGCAATTCCGCTTTTTCGAACTGAACATCGATGACCGCACCGATGATTCGTACAATTTTACCTTCGCTCATTTGATCGTCTTTCCTCTGTTAAGCCTTCAATGCCTCGCTTCCGGCAACAATCTCCAGTATTTCATTGGTGATATTTTCCTGTCTGATTCTATTATATTGCATCGTCAATTCATTGATGAGTTTATCCGCGTTCTCAGTCGCATATTCCATTGCCGTCAACCGCGCCCCCATTTCCGATGCGTAGGATTCCAGCAGCGCCCGCCACATTTGAATATGCATGTTGTTCGGGCACATCCGGTCGAGTATTGATATTTGATCCGGTTCAAATATATACTCCGGCAAATTCTTTTCCTCGTGTGGTCTCACTGGAATGATCGGTAGCAGCTGTTCGACGATCACATCCTGTTGAGCGGCTGTCTTAAATTCATTGTAAACGATGTATATACGATCGAGTTTTTCTTTCACATACAAATCTTTTAGCAGCTCTGCAATATCCACCGCCTGCTTGAATGTGAGCTCTTTGAAAAAATCGACATACTCCCCGATGACCTTATACCCTTTTCTGGAAAAGTAGTCTCTGCTCTTTTTCCCAATCAGAACGATCTCGACTTCGCTATCCGTGTGTGAGACGATTTCGTCTTCCGCTCTGCGTATGATATTATGATTGAAAGACCCGCACAAGCCCTGATCAGATGTGACGATCACATAGCAAACGCGTCCGGGATCGCGTACATCGAGCAGTGGATGCGTGTCACAATCGATCCTGTGCGCGATGTGTCCGAGTATTTCACGAAGACGGTGCGCATAGGGCCGTGCCTGGACAATCCGCTGCTGGGCACGTCTCAATTTGACAGCGGACACCATTTTCAGGGCGCGTGTGATCTGCTGCGTTTTTTTGACGCCAACGATGCGTCGTTTTATATCTCCTAAATTTGACATTGCGCCTACTTCTCATCTCCTTGCTCATAGCCGGCGATAAATACATCGCAGACAGATGAGAGCATTGTTTCGATGTCTTCATCCAGTTTTTTATGTTCCGCGATTTTCTGGAGAATGTCGGGATGCTTCATATCCATGAACTCGAAGAAATCGTTCTCCAACTCGTGAATCTGATCCACGTCGACATTGTCCAGACAACCCTTTGTGCCGAGATAGAGTATAGCGATCTGCTTTTCAACCGGTAATGTCTGATGTTGCCCCTGTTTCAACAATTCGACCATTTTCTGGCCCCGTATCAATTGCTCCTTTGTAGACTTGTCGAGTTCGGAACTGAATTTAGCGAAGCTCTCAAGTTCACGATATTGCGCCAGATCAAGCCTCAACTGACCTGCGACCTGTTTCATGGCCTTGATCTGCGCGTTACCACCGACACGGGATACAGATAATCCCACATTGATCGATGGTCTGATGTTGGCATAGAAAAGTTCCGGTTCAAGATAGATCTGACCATCGGTGATCGAGATGACATTCGTCGGAATGTATGCGGAAAAATCGCCAGCCTGCGTCTCAATGATCGGAAGCGCAGTCAATGATCCTCCGCCGAGCTTATCGCTTAGCTTCGCAGCCCGCTCCAATAGCCGTGAATGAAGATAAAAAATATCTCCGGGGTAAGCCTCACGTCCCGGAGGTCTGCGCAACAGCAATGAGACCTGGCGGTATGCCCAGGCATGTTTCGAAAGATCATCGTAAACCACAAGCGCGTGTTTGCCATCATCGCGGAAATACTCCCCCATCGTGGCTCCGCTGTACGGTGCAATATATGTCAAGGGTGCCGGATCATTTGCCGTGGAGAGTACCACTGTGGTGTAATCCATAGCGCCGTGCTCTTCCAGCGTCTTGACCACTTTCGAAACAGTGGACCCCCTTTGACCGATCGCCACGTAGATACAATGCACATCCTGCCCTTTCTGGTTCAGGATCGTATCTATCGCGATGGTGCTCTTACCTATCTGCCGGTCACCGATGATCAGTTCGCGCTGGCCGCGACCTATCGGTATCATAGAGTCGATCGCCTTGATACCTGTCTGAAGTGGTTCCTTCACCGGTTGCCTGTTAACGACCCCCACGGCCTTTCTTTCGATAGGCATGAACTGATCGGCCTGAATGGGTCCTTTACCATCCAGTGGCTGACCTAAAGGATCGACGACCCTGCCTGAAAGCGCATCCCCCACGGGTACCTGCATCACCTTGCCCGTTCTCTTGACGGGATCGCCCTCCTTGAGATGTTCCTCACTTCCAAAAAGGATGCAGCCGACATTGTCCTCCTCGAGGTTCAGCGCCATGCCGAATACATTATCCGGGAACTCCACCAGCTCATTGGACATTACGTTTTGCAGTCCATATACGCGGGCGATGCCGTCGCCAACCTGTACGATTTCACCGATCTCTTCGAAATCCGTCTCGATCTCGTATTGTTCAAGCTGCCGTTTGATGATCGTTGATATTTCGCTTGCTTTGACTTCCATTAGATTTATCCTGACGTATTCAATTTTTTAACAAATCACTTCTTATCTTCTGCAGCCTTGCTTCCAGACTCGAATCATAGACTTTGCCATTCACAAAAATTCTGATCCCGGCGACAATGGATTCATCGACCCTGTTTTCGATCAAGGGCTCTTTGCCGAACAGTCTCTTCAGGTCCGCAGTGATGCTTCCCAATTCATCATCTCCAAGCGGTACGGCCGTCACCGTCTCGACGCGCAGAATATCCTGATCCAACTCATAACGCCGCTGCACATCGTCAAATATCTGCAACAAGAGCTCGTAGCGCTTGTTTTTCACTACAATTTTTACAAAGTTAACCAGTACCCGGGGAAAATAACCCCCAAAAAGCGCATCGATGATATCCTCTCTTCCTTTCACGTTCGGTCGAGTCAACAACAGCTGAATATTCTCATTGCCCTGAATCATCGACGCGAAGGCATCCATTTCCTGGATCAAGTTTTCCACGATACCTGCTTCTCTGGCATGGTCGTAGAACGCCTTTGCATAATTTCTCGCGATCGAATTAGTCTTCATTCTTTTCCAACAATTCCTGCACTGATTTTTGGATCATATCGAAATGCTCCTTTTCTCTGAAGCTCTCCCCGATCGCTTTTTTGATCGCCATAATGGATAGATCGACTGCATACTCCTTGATCTCGTTTATGGCCTCAAGCTTACTCAACTCGATCTCATTTTTTGATCTGGTAATCAGCTTCTCCGCATCCAACCGCGCCTCTTCCATCAGTTTTTTTCGGGCATTCTCAGCATCCAGCTTGCTTCGATGAAGAATGTCGGCCGACTCCTTCTTCAACTTCTCCAGCAATCGCGCCTGTTCATCGCGTAAGTTCTCCGCGTCTTTCTGACTATGCTCCGCCTCGTAAAGCGTTACTTTGATTTTGTTTTCGCGATCTTCGAGTGTTTTGAGAATCGGCTTCCATGCATACTTCTTCAAAATCAACAACAGAATGACAAACGTCAGCACTGTCCAGAAAATTGTCCCGGTGTCCGGGCTTAATAAATCCATTTTTTATTCCCAATGCTTGATTCTATTTGAAACTCAGCAAAAAGCAGATCACCAGGGCCAATAGCGCAACACCCTCGATCATGGCGGCGGTAATGATCATCACACCTCGAATATCGTCTGATGCCTCGGGCTGTCTGGCGATACTCTCCACCGATGCCTTTGCTATTCTACTGATACCAAAGGCGCCACTGAAAACGGCGCCGATTGCGCCAATGCCGGCTGATAAATAAGCCATTGCGGATTCACTCATGATGAAATCTCCTTACATTTAATGTTGTGGATTGACAGATAATCCAATGAAAACTGCTGATAAAACTGTAAATATATAGGCCTGAATAAGAGCGATCAAAATCTCCAGCAGACTTACAAAAAGAATCCCCAATATGGGAAAAGGTGACACAAAAATATTCTTGAATATGAAGATCAACCCTAAAATAGTGAAGATCACGAGATGGCCTGCCACCATATTCGCGAAAAGCCGGATCGCAAGGGCAAAATGCTTGGTCAACATCCCGAGGATCTCGACAATGAAGATAATCGGTGTCACAAACCAGGGCAAACCCGGTGGTAAAAATGACTTTAAATAGCCGAGGAAACCAAACTTCCTGATGCTTCCTGCCTGAACAAACACGAGAGTGAGCAAGGCCATCGCCGCAGTCACAGATATGTTTCCGGTGGCCGTCGCTCCCATAGGAACGAGTCCCAATAGATTACAGGTGATGATGAAGAAAAAGGCTGTCAGCAGGTAGGGTGCAAATTTATATCCATCCGCTCCAAGATAGGGTTCAATAACGTTCTCTTTGAGAAATACGATGATCCACTCAATGAAATTGATAGGCCCCCGTGGTATCAGAGATTTGCTCCGGACAATCAGTGGCAGAACGATTATCAGAATCGCTGCTGCAATCCACACCATAAGCACATGTTTTGTGATGGATATGTCGATGCCGAACACATCGAGCGGGTAAATCACATGGTCCTGCACATGATGCATGATGAATTCATTGATCTCATCCGCCCCATGCTCACCACCATGGTCGTGTTCGCTACTTACCTTGAATAATAGACTTAAAAATCTCTCTGCCATTCGTAATTGATTTATTGATAAATCTGATTTCGAAATATTGGAATATAATGAAAAATATGAAAAAGGATACAACGATAGCTGTCACATCAAAGGCTGTATAGCGCATCAACAACAGCAGCGCGATAGCAAAAAGGATGAACCTGGCTGCCATCCCGAACAACATCACAGCCATGAATGTTTTTAATGACCGGCTGACACCCCACTGAATCGATAAGAAAGCGGAGGCAGAAATAAAGAGACACAGCACATATCCGATTGCAGTCTCCATGATAAATTGCGGATAACCCAATACATACATAATGAAAAGACCGATGATTAAAATAATCAACGACAATCCAATCACTTTGATGAGGATATTATTCATCTAATAACTAATGATAAATGTTCTGTCCTCCCTGACTGGATTTTACACCGGGCAATCGGGACAGCATGAACGTGTGGTGTGCTTTTAATAACAATCGTTAAATAAAGAAAAAAATATAAGCATACATAAGATAAAAGTCAAGATAAATATCTGAATGGTAACTGTCAAATGGCTGCGCGCAATTCACCGGGGAATATCTCTACACTTCTATCTTATTAAAATGAAATGACTTAAGCGAACACACCTGACAGTGTAGAGATTTCCCCCACTTTTTTAGCGAAATAAGCGACTGACTCACCGTAATTCAACACGTCTTAATAACTGTTTTTTATATACTTATTTATTTTCTCAGAACATGGTATAGAGTTTGCGTTTAAAGCGTAACGAACGGTATCCAATTGATTACAGCAAGGATGATGATATGGTAAATTCGATCGTCAGCGCATTGATGGTGACACATCGACATGAGAGCGATGCCAACGAGCTTTCGGAGTATCTGGCTGGGCACAGTTGCGATTTGGTGATTGCCAACGATTGGGGCGAAAGCATACAAATTGCGCAACACAGAAAATTCAATGTCATCATACTCGACACGAAAGTAAAAGGCATGGATATCACCAATGCCATTCACATATTCAGAAACATCGATCCACAGATCAAGATCATTGTGAAGACAGATAGCAGCTCTAAGCAGCTGGAATCGCAAATCAGACAGGAAAAGATCTTTTACTATCACATAAACTCATTCGATAATGACGATCTCAAGTTAGCAGTTCAAAGTGCGATTCAGCTCTCCTCCTGATATGATATACATTTTAATCATGTTAACCGAATGTCGCGCTTCGATCGATACGATTCAAGCGGCAGCAATCGGGAATAAATTGGCGAACTAACGGAAAGCCGTATCATGGATAAAAAGCCCAGCATACTGGTGATTGACGACGAACAGATCATCTGCGTCAGCTGCAAGCAGTCGCTCGAAAAGGAAGGTATGTCTGTAGATTGTGCCAATAATGGGATCATCGGTCTTGCGAGGTTACAGGATGAAGAGTACGATCTTGTTTTAATCGATTTGATGATGCCACAAATGAGCGGCATGGATGTGTTGAAGGCGATTGGAAAAATGAACAAGGATATCGTCGCCATACTCATCACAGGATTCGCCAGCATCGAATCCGCAGTCGAGGCAATGAAGCACGGTGCCTATGACTACATATCCAAGCCCTTCACGCCTGCCGAACTTCGTCGCGTTGTGCACAAAGGACTGGAGCGACGACGCCTTCTCGTCGAGGCAACAAGCCTGCGCGAAGAGCGCGTTCAGAATCTGGAAGAACTTGCGGCAGAACAATCGCGTCTGGAAACAATTGTGAACTGCATGGGTGAAGGATTGATCGCGACCAATCTGGA
>JAZBPW010000091.1:0-6191 GCA_036351795.1 Candidatus Zhuqueibacterota bacterium
CTCCCCTTCTACTTAACACGACACGAGCAGGGCGCGGTGCATGCGGCAGATGGTTTTGCCCGGGCAACCGGTAATGTCGGCGTCTGCATCGCCACTTCCGGTCCCGGCGGCACGAATCTTGTCACCGGACTGGCGACTGCGAATATGGACTCCATCCCTGTTGTAGCCATGACCGGTCAGGTATCCACTCAACTCATCGGCAATGATGCTTTTCAGGAATCGGACATCACCGGAATCACACGACCGATCACAAAGCATAATTACATCGTCCAAAACACAGATGATCTCCCGCTGATTATGAAGGAAGCATTTTACATCGCCAGAACAGGACGCCCGGGACCGGTTCTGATTGACATTCCCAAGGATGTCCAACAGGGAAAGACATCAGTCGCCTATCCCAGATCTGTCGATATAAAGGGATACAAACCGACTGTGGTGGGACACAGCAATCAGATCAAGCGGTTGGCACGTACAATTCAGAAGGCAAAAAAACCAGTGATCTATGCCGGTGGCGGCGTCATCGCCTCCGGTGCCAGCAAAGAGCTCACTGAACTTGCGCGAAGAATGCATATACCAGTGACAACCACGCTGATGGGACTTGGATGTTTTCCCGAAACAGATGATCTTGCACTCGAAATGCTTGGAATGCACGGCACTCAGTACGCCAATAAAGCAGTAATGGAAGCGGACCTGATACTTGCCATCGGCGCCAGATTCGACGACAGGATCACAGGCAAGGTGGATACATTCGCACCGAACGCGACAATCGCACACATCGACATCGACCCGACCACGATCCGAAAGAATGTCAAGGTGGACGTACCGGTTGTCGGCGACGTCAAGAACGTCCTCACCGAACTCCTGAAACATGTCGAGGCAAAAGAACATGCAGAGTGGACCAACACCATCGCCAAGTGGAAGAGAGAGCACCCACTCACATATGCAAAAGAAGGCAAGCTGAAGCCACAATTCGTGATCGAAACAATATACGAGGTGGCCAACAATGCCATCATTACCACGGAAGTTGGCCAAAATCAGATGTGGGCAGCCCAGTTTTACAAATTTTCAAAACCAAGGACTTTCCTCTCCTCAGGCGGATTGGGGACAATGGGATATGGTTTTCCGGCAGCAATAGGCGCACAGATTGCGCACCCGGACAAGACGGTGATAGACATCGCTGGAGACGGAAGCATCCAGATGAACATTCAGGAACTGGCGACTGCAGTCACCTACGATCTTCCGGTGATCATCGCCATTCTGAACAATACTTTTCTCGGAATGGTGCGGCAGTGGCAGGAGATGTTTTACGGTGAACGTTATTCCGGCACCTGCCTGTCCCGGCGTGCCAATTGTCCCGCGCATTGCAAGGGACCGGGCGAGTCCTGTCCTGCATTTATTCCGGATTTTATCAAGGTCGCCGAAGCCTATGGTGCACATGGCATCCGTGTGAAGGACCGTGACGGTGTCAAGCCGGCGATCGAAAAGGCCATTGGGCTCAGAAAGCCGGTGGTAATTGAATTTATCGTGGATGAACTCGAAAACGTATACCCCATGGTTCCTTCCGGGGCATCTTTGAACGAAATGATTAGAGGGATGGCGTAATGCGACATATATTTTCAGTAACAGTCAGGAACAAATACGGCGTACTGTCCAGAATATCCAACCTGTTCAGCGCACGCGGCTACAATATCGAGAGCATCACATTTGCGTCTCTCAATGGCGATGGCACCGGCCAGCTCACATTGGTGGTCACAGGAGATGAGTGGATACTCGAACAGATCAGCAAACAGCTCAACAAACTCATCGATGTCATCAAGGTCCAGGATATAACGGATCAGAGCTATATCGATCGCGAACTTGTATTGATCAAGGTGTCCAGCACAAATGCGAGCCGGGGCGAAATCCTTCAGGTGGCAAACATTTTTCGAGCCAAGATTGTGGACATCAGTCCGAAAACATTGACAATCGAGGCCACCGGCAAGGAGGACAAAATCAACGCCATCATCGGCATGCTCAAGCCATTTGGTATCAAGGAGGTGGCGCGTACCGGCATCATCGCCATGCGCCGGGAATATCAGGGCAAAGTCTGACGGAAAGGTGACAGGAAGCCAGGAGTCAGGAGACAAGCGGGAACGGAGGAATGTAGGACGGAGCACGGAATAGATTTCCGGCGATGTCATTTCCGTTCCACAAATCGAGAAGAATGACATTGTACCGTCTGTCACAGTGAGCGGAGTCGAACTGTGACAGACGAAAGACATATATTAGCACCATGGCGTCCACCTGCCATGCCTCGACTCCGCACGGCAGGACAGGTTGGCTTGAATGTTACTTTATCATTTTTCATTTTTAAATTTACTATTCTATTTTCTCTGTGTTCTCCGTGCCTCTGTGGCTAACGCGTCAGGTATGGTGGAATATGCAAATAAAAAAAAATAACAACAAACATTTTTCTCAAAAATTGGAGACAATCATGAAACTATTTTACGACAAAGATGCAAACCTTGACGTGCTAAAGGATAGGGTGATTGCAGTCATCGGATACGGCAGCCAGGGACACGCACAGGCTCAGAATCTGCGCGACAGCGGACTCACAGTTATCGTGAGCGATCAGGAAGGAACTCCGAATTTCAAAAAAGCAGTGGAGGATGGTTTCACACCCGTGACTGCGGAAGAGGCGGCGAAACAGGGCGATGTGATCCAGATGCTCGTACCGGATCAGGTTCAGGCTGCTGTTTTCCAACAAAGCATTGCCAGGAATTTAACCAAAGGGAACTCACTCGTATTTTCTCATGGATTTAACATTCATTACGGTCAGGTTGTCCCGCCACCGGAGGTCAATGTGTTCATGGTCGCACCGAAAAGCCCCGGGCACCTGGTTCGCTCTGAATTCGTATCCGGTGGAGGTGTGCCCTGTCTCGTGGCGGTACAACAGGATCCATCCGGCAATGCAATGGAGACTGCACTCGCCTATGCCAAGGGCATCGGTGGTACACGTGCCGGGGTACTCGAAACCACATTTGAAGAGGAGACCGAGACAGATCTATTCGGCGAACAGGCAGTATTATGCGGCGGTGTGGAGGAACTGGTGCTTGCTGGTTTCGAGACACTCGTCGATGCCGGATATCAGCCGGAAGTCGCCTATTTCGAATGTCTGCACGAGCTTAAATTGATCGTGGATCTCTTTTATCAGGGCGGAATCTCCTACATGAACTATTCGGTGAGCGACACGGCTGAATATGGCGGTTACACGCGTGGAAAAAGAGTTGTCAATGAATCAAGCCGCAAAGCCATGAAACAGATCCTGGCGGATGTACAGGATGGCTCTTTTGCCAGAGAATGGCTGCTGGAGAATCAGGCAAACAGACCTGTCATGAACGCTTTGCGCAGAAAACACAAAACCCATTTGATCGAAACAGTGGGTGCAAAACTTCGGGGCATGATGCCCTGGATTAAGAAAAGCTAATGGAGAGAAGATGACGCCAAGAAAAATCACGATCTTTGATACAACGCTCCGCGACGGAGAGCAATCACCCGGCGCCAGTCTGGACACCAGCCAGAAGCTGCTGATCGCACAGCAGCTGACAAGACTCAATGTGGATGTAATTGAAGCCGGGTTCCCTGTCTCTTCACCGACACAGTTTGAGGCGGTGAAAACCATCGCTGAACAGGTCGAAGGACCTGTCATTGCAGGATTGGCCCGCGCTGTGGATGGGGATATCGACAGATGCTGGGAGGCTCTGAAAAACTGTTCACATCCCCGCATACATACATTCATCGCCACATCCTCGGTGCATTTGGAAAAGAAGTTCAGGAAGTCAGAAGATGAGATACTCACCATGGCCAAACATGCTGTTCAACATGCAAAATCTCTTTGCGAAGATGTTGAGTTTTCACCTGAGGACTCATCCAGAACGGGAAAAGAATTTCTGTTCAGGATCATTGAGACGGCCATTGCCGCCGGAGCGACCGTGATCAATGTCCCGGATACTGTCGGTTATACGCATCCGGATGAATTCGGAAACCTCATCAGTGAAATATTCGAGCGTGTACCAAACATGCACAACGCTGCCTTGAGCGTCCACTGTCATAACGATCTGGGCCTGGCCGTTGCCAATTCCCTGGCAGCGGTTCGTAATGGCGCACAGCAGGTAGAGTGTACAATGAATGGCATTGGTGAACGCGCTGGCAACGCATCTCTCGAGGAGATCGTGATGGGCCTGAAGACGAGAAAGGATTACTATCATTCGGACACAAATATTCGGACGGAAGAGATCTACCGAACGAGCAAGATGGTCAGTCACCTGACAGGGATTCCGGTACAACCGAACAAAGCGATCGTCGGGAAAAATGCGTTCGCCCATGAATCCGGGATTCATCAGGATGCCGTTTTAAAGGATAAAAATACATACGAGATCATGACACCCGAGTCCATCGGACTATCGACCAACAAGATTGTACTGGGACGGCATTCGGGCAGACACGGATTAAAAAGCAGGATCGAGACCCTTGGTTACACGATCAGTGCGGAGGATCTGGATAGAATCTACACTCTTTTTCTCGTCATCGCGGACAAGAAAAAAGAGATCTATGATGAAGACCTCGAAGTACTCGTTGAGAACAATCTATTTAAAAACAGCCATACCTACGAGTTGAAGTCCTTCCATGTCAGCAGCGGGAACAGCCTGGTTCCAACCGCAACTGTCGAGTTGAATCGTGAAGAAGAGATATATCAGGAGGCCGCCTGCGGTGATGGCCCGGTAGACGCCGCTTTCAAAGCGATCGACAGGATCACCAGCATTCAAGTGCAGCTCAAAGATTACCAGCTTCACTCAGTCACAAAGGGAAAGGATGCACTTGGAGAGGTGATGGTCAAGATACAGAGCAACGGATACGAACTGACAGGCCGGGGCGCCAGCACGGATGTCATAGAAGCGAGTATCAGGGCTTACATAAATGCGCTGAACAGACTCATCGTAAAACAGGAAAAAGACAATGACAATCACTGAAAAGATACTGGCGACGCATGCCAATCTCGGTGAAGTTCAACCGGGTGAACTGATCATTGCCAAAGTCGACCTTGTACTCGGCAATGATATCACAGCACCGCTCGCCATAGAGGAGTTTTACAAAACAGGTGCGAAAAAGGTCTGGGATCCGGATCGCGTGGCTCTCATCCCGGACCATTTCACGCCGAACAAGGATATCAAGTCAGCCGAACAATCGAAGATGGTGCGCGAATTCGCTGCGCAACAGAACATCAGGCATTATTTTGAGATCGGCCGCGTTGGCATCGAACATGCACTCCTGCCGGAACAGGGGATCGTACTTCCCGGGGACTGCGTCATCGGCGCCGATTCGCATACATGTACCTATGGTGGTATCGGAGCCTTTGCCACCGGCGTCGGCAGCACGGATCTGGCGGCTGCCATGATCACCGGTGAGGTCTGGTTCAGAGTACCAGAATCGATAAAATTCATCTACTACGGTCAATTCCAGCCGTGGGTCTCTGGCAAAGATCTGATCCTTCATACCATTGGAGATATCGGCGTCGATGGCGCGAGCTACAAGGCCATGGAGTTCACAGGGGAATCGATTGCAGCACTTTCTGTGGAGGGGCGTCTTACCATGGCCAACATGGCGATCGAAGCCGGTGGTAAAAATGGTATCTTCGTACCGGACGAAAAAACCATCGAATATGTCGACAAACGTGCGCAAAGGCAATATAAACTATTCACCAGCGATGATGATGCCGAATACTGCGATGTGAAAGAGTATGACGTGAGTACGATCGAGCCCCAGGTGGCATTTCCATCACTGCCCGAAAACGCAAGACCGGTGAGTGAGGCATCGGATATCGCTATCGATCAGGTGGTCATTGGGTCATGTACAAACGGCAGAATCGAAGATCTGCGCGCTGCGGCGTCTGTTCTGCGGGACAGGAAGGTGGATCCAAATATTCGATGCATCGTGATCCCCGCGACTCAGGAGATCTATCTTCAGGCGCTCAGGGAAGGACTCATTGAAATCTTCGTGAATGCCGAAGCGGTCTTCTCCACCCCTACGTGTGGTCCTTGTCTCGGCGGACATATGGGTATACTGGCGGCTGGTGAAAAAGCCGTCGCCACAACGAATCGTAACTTTGTGGGACGCATGGGTCATCCGGAGAGTGAGGTCTATCTGGCGGGCCC
>JAZBPW010000092.1:0-5075 GCA_036351795.1 Candidatus Zhuqueibacterota bacterium
ATTGATAGCAATAATTATGATGATTGCCACCCATTATATCATTCAGTTTCTCGCGAAAACCGAAATTCAAATGTGATTTCGACATGTATCTGATCCTTTAAATAAGTGAATCCGAAGCGAGACTCGTCAAATCCATAATTTCAATGTCCGCATCTTTCTTCAACGTCTCGTCGCTGAGTGCGCACTTGAGATGGATCTCGCATTTCGGGCAAGCCGTAACCATGATTTCCGCCCCAGTGGATTTTGCCTCTTTCAAGCGCTTCGTTTGAATGGCCTTCGCCGCGGCACCGCATGTCAGCCAATTTCCGACACCACAGCAGACAGACCGATGCCGGCTATGCGGCATCTCATTGAATTCGAGTCCCTGTATAGATTCGATCATTTTACGCGGTGCGTCATATACACCCATATGCCGGCCCAATCGGCACGGATCATGAAATGTGATCTTTTTTTCCTGATTTTTAAACCGAAGCGCTCCGGATTCTATGTGCGGCCTGAGCAATTCAGAAAGATGCACGACATCAAATTTAAGCTGGCCGAAATATTTGGGATAATCCTGTTTAAATGTCTGATAACCTTCCGGGCATGTGAGAACGACAGTCTTCGCGCCGCTTTTCTCGATCAGATCGATATTATGTCTGCCGAGTTTTTCAAAATTTGCATGATCGCCTCCCCACAAAAGGTCGTGTCCGCAGCAGCGTTCCTCTTTTGATACCACAGGAGTGATACCGATCTTGTTCAAAAGTTTGATCGTTCCTTTCGCACTATCCAGCGTCTTCACATCAAGGTCTTCAAAAAATGAATCGAAAAAGGGTGCGCAACCGACGAAATAGAAGTATTCACCTTTCTGACTGACTTTCAGGTCCTTTGGTATCCACTCTGTTCGATTCTGTTTGAGATTGTCAGCAGTCATGATTCGCATCATAGACTGTAATGCTCCGCCATGGCTGCATTCCGCCTTCTCCCCCACTCCAATGGATAATTCGCGAATAGCCTGAATAAACTGGATGTACTTTATCTGAGCTGGACACCACTGCTCGCACATGCCACAGGTGAGGCACTCCCAGATTGATTTTTCATGCAGGATGGATTCATGATCTTTTTGAATAGCCCGCATGAGAATATTCCGGGGTGAAAAATTATGATTCACACGTGATACAGGACATACGCCCGTGCACTTGCCGCAATCGAGACAGAAGTAGGCTCTGGATTGGGTGATAATTTCGCGGATATCGGCCATGTCGATTCCTATTCCTTCAGTTTGTCCTTGCTATTCTTCAGTGGACTGGGTCCCAATGAACGTACCTGTTCCACCATCTCGTTGACAACACTGGCAAATTTGGTGGATTCAGCAGCTGAGATCCATTCAAGACGCATTCGTTCTTTTTCAAGCCCAAGAACATTGACCATCTTTTCAGTTTTGTCGTAATTCTCCGCCGCCCGGCGGGCGCCAAACATGTAATGGCAATCTTCAAAGTGTCACGTGGCGACCATGACACCATCTGCACCCATTTCGAATGCTTTTAGCACAAATGACGGGTTGATCCGTCCACCGCACATCACGCGGATAATACGAACATTGGGTGGATACTGAATACGATTCACACCTGCACCATCCGCTGCCGGATAGCTGCACCAATTACAACAAAAGGCGATGATCTGCGGATCAAATGTTTGACTGACATCTGTCTTCTTTTTTACCCTGGTTGTCATAAATCCTCTCGGGAATCAGTGTAATATCAACTTTAATCGAACAGTAGCGCTTCCATCTGCGCTTCGATCTGGTCGTCGGTAAAATGCCGAAGGTCTATTGCGCCTGTCGGACATATGGACGCACATGTGCCGCACCCCTTACAAAGCGCCTGGTTCACGAATATCCTGCGCAAACCATTATCATCCTCCTTCAACTCGAGTGCGTGAAATTCACACACGTCGACGCATTTACCACACGCCCGGCACAGTGTCTCATCGGCAAAGGAGACAATGGGATCCAGACTGATGATATCGCTCGACAACAGCGCTGACGCCTTCGCAGCCACCGCCGATGCCTGGGATATGGAATCAGCAATATCCTTTGGTCCCTGTGCGCAGCCCGCCACAAAGATACCCTCCATGGCCGTCTCCACCGGTCCGAGTTTTGGATGCCGCTCCATGAAAAACCTGTCAGCACTGCGCGGAATCTTCAGCAGGTCGACGAGGTAGGCGTTTTCCTTCTCCTTTGGCACCATACCCAGCGAGAGTATCACAGCATCCACGGGATAATCGAACTGCTTCTTCAATCTGGGGTGATCCAGCAGGACCGTGGAAACGCGCTTTTTGCCGGAGAACTGCGGCGGTTTGTTTTTATCGTATGGGATAAATAGAACGCCCATGCCTCTGGCCTCTCTATACATCTCTTCAGCGCCGCGACTATAGACGCGGATATCCCGGTGAAAGATGATCACATTGATACCCAAACGACGCAACGCAATGGCCTGTTTGATCGCGGCCTGGCAACAGTATCTCGAACACCCGGGATTACCCTTTTCGCCGCGGGATCCCACGCACTGGATGAATGCGACGGTCTTCGGCATCCGCCCGTCCACCTCCAGCTGTTTGCCCTTTGATATCTGTTTTTCGAATTCCTCGTTTGTGAACACATTTGAATAGATGCCGTATCCGAACTCACCGCGCTCGGGAAGATACAGATTGGATCCCACGGCAACGACAATCGCGCCCACGCGAAGCGGCTCACTCTCGGTCACATCCGGATGTGCAGAGTTCAGGAAGACATCGAAATTACCGACAAAACCTGTCACATTTACGACTTCGGTCTCTGTCAGCACCCGGACGCCCATCTCTTTCATCTCGGAGACTTTCGACTGGATCAGCTGAGCACCCGGTTTGTAGCTCGGATAGAGCGTGGATAGATCATTCACGCGGCCACCCAGTGCAGCATCTCGTTCGATCAGGTGAACCGTGAACCCCTTGCCCGCAAGATCTATGGCGGATTGGATACCGGAGACACCTCCGCCGATCACCAGAACATCGTGATCGATCTCGAGCTCACGGATGTCCAGTGGTTCCAGAAGCCTTGTTTTGGCCACAGCCATGCGCACCAGATCCTTCGCCTTCTCAGTCGCTTTTTCCGGTTCGGACTGATGGACCCAGGAACATTGGTCGCGGATGTTCACCAGTTCAAAGAGGTAGGGGTTTAGGCCGACTTTTGAGACAGTCGCCTGGAATATAGGTTCATGCGTTTTGGGAGTACAGGCAGCCACAACGACGCGATTAAGCTTATGCTCCAGTATTTTCTGCTGGATTTCGGTCTGTGTGCTGGCCGAGCATGCGAAGAGGGTCTCGTCGCAATAGACCACGTTATTCATCGACCTGGCATAGTCAGCCACGGCTTTCACATCAACGACACCGCTGATGTTGATGCCGCAATGACAGACGAAAACACCAATCCTCGGCTCGCCGGAAACATCGATCTGCGGGATCTCTTCTTTCTCCCTTTCGATCTTATAATCGAGCACGTGTCGAGCCGCGCGAACGGCAGCTCCCGAAGCGTCAGCGATGGAATCTGTGATATCCTTGGGACTGATGCTGCAACCCGCAAGATAGATACCTTCGCGAGTCGAATCAAGTGGATAAGCACACGAGTCCTTCTGTTTGAAGAAACGATCCTTGTCGACATCGATGCCCAATATCTTTGCCAGTTGCTCGCTTCCCCCGGATGGGATAAGCGCCGACGAAAGCACGACCAGATCGACTTCATCCTTGATGATCTGACCGGTTTCCGTATTCTCATAGGTGATAATTGATTTACCTGTATGCGGATCCTCAACCACCTTCGATGGCTTGGCTTTCACGAATCTGATCTTGTCGACATTGACCACACGATCGTAAAATTCTTCAAATCCCTTGCCGAAAGCCCTGATGTCGATATAATAGACAGTCATCTCGGCTTCTGGAAAATGTTCGTGGATCAGCAGCGCGTCCTTCATGGCATTCATACAGCAGATACGGCTGCAGTATTGAATGTCGCGCTTCATATTGCGCGAACCGACGCATTGCACGAATGCGATACTCGCAGGTGTTTTTCTGTCGGTAAATTTGATCAGCTCGCCCCTTGTCGGACCGCCTGCGGACAGAATGCGCTCGAGCTCCATGCTGGTGACCACATTTTCGAATCGTGTATAACCGAATTCACTGGCCTCGCGGGGATCATAATACTTCACACCCGTGGCGACAATCACCGAACCGACATTGACCTCAATGATTTCATCCTGTTCATCATAGTCAATACAATTCTTCTCGCAGACATCTGCGCAGCGGGAACAGGCCAGGGGAAATGTCCCCAGGCAGTCATCCGCATAACGTATGTAGGCTGATGGAACTGATTGCGGAAATGGAGTAAATATCGCTTTTCTCGCGCCAAGTCCGATCTCAAATTCATTGGGTACAACAATGGGACAGACTTTTGCGCACTCGCCGCAGCTCGTACATTCGTCGATATCGACATATCTGGCCTTGACGAGGATTTTCACTTTGAAGTCACCGGCATTGCCTTTGACTTCGATTACTTCACTGTTTGTGTAAAGCGCTATGTTCGGATGCCGACCGACATCCATCATCTTGGGACCGAGTATTCAGATGGCACAGTCCATGGACGGGAACGTCTTGTCCAGTTGCGCCATTATTCCGCCGATACTCGGATTCTTCTCAACCATGATCACCTGATACTGAGAATCGGCAAGGTCAAGCGCAGATTGCATGCCGGCAATACCGCCGCCAATTACCAGGACGCCTTTTTCCACTGCAACCTCCGGTACTATTATAAAGAAATATGGTTTGCTCTATGCTGCCGCGACTTTATTTTCCTTTTTTCCGGTCTTCAATTGACTTACACCGTATTCATATCCACTATCGAATGCTTTCAGGTTCAACTCTTCAGTTCCCTTTGGCACAGAAGTCTCAACCGTTTTCCGCACGGCTTCATGATCAATCAGTTTTGTGACAGCCGTGAAAAAGCCCAGCATGACAATATTCAGAACGATTTTCCTGCCAAGATCCTCGGCGATTCGTGTTGCCGG
>JAZBPW010000093.1:0-9742 GCA_036351795.1 Candidatus Zhuqueibacterota bacterium
CGCGGGCATTATTAATAATCCTGCAGAATTCGGCGGTTATCCACAGCTTGCAGAAGGAACTCCTTCGGTTGATACGGACCACGACGGCATGCCCGATGATTGGGAAACCGAAAATGGACTGAATCCGGACGTCAATGACGCCAACGGCCGGGACCTCGATCCGGATTACGATAATATTGAAATTTATATCAACAGTTTGATCCCTTCTCCAATTGCTGGCACATTTTATAAATTGGATGTGGATACCAGTGGTTTCGGCAGCGTCAATCCATCCAGCGGATTATTTTTAGTAGATCAAAAAGTCGAACTTACAGCTATACCTGGCAGAGGCTGGATCTTTGATCATTGGACCGGTGATCTATCCGGATCTCAAAATCCGGATACCCTTCTTATGGATTCGGACAAAGAGGTGACCGCCGTATTTATCGTCGATCCGAATGCTGTGTATGATACCCTGACGGTTCATACAAGTGGAGAGGGAAGTGTATCGGTAGATCCTGAACCGATGCGGCCGGGCATGAGATATTTGAGGGGAACACTGGTTACAGTCACAGCCAGACCCGGAGGTGGATGGGAGTTCGAACAATGGACCGGTGATTATTCCGGTACAGATAATCCTGCAGAAATCTCCATGGATTCGTCAATTACGATGACTGCTGAATTTAAACTTAGAGATCGTAATCCGTTTTCGCAGGATTCCGGAACAGACGGATTGGTTTCCATGGAAACTGAAAGCTACCATTTTGAAGTACCGAAAGGCGATCATCACTGGGCAATAGCAGATGTGCCATCATCAAAAGGCGCTTCTGGTGATAAAATGGTGCAGGCGCTGCCAAATAGCGGAACGAACCTGGCTAGTACGGAAATTGAAAATTCACCTCGAATGGATTTTGATATTCATTTTGAGAAAGCCGGTACGCATTATGTCTGGATTCGTGGGTGGAGCTCTGACAGTGATGACAATTCTGTCCATGTGGGCATAAATGGTAACCTGGTTTCGACTGCCGATAATCTGGAATATCCCAACACTTCAGCCTGGGAGTGGTCGAAATCCACTAAGGACGGAGTTGATGCGGAAATTAATATTACTTCGTGTGGAGTTAAAACCCTGAACGTTTGGATGCGTGAGGACGGCATCCGGCTTGACAAAATCGTTTTGACCACCAACTCGAATTATACACCTTCGGGAACCGGACCTGATGAAAAATTTACACCAATTGATGAATCATCAATCAACAAGGGTGAGCGTTTTAGTCTGGTTCAGAATTTCCCGAATCCATTCAATCCTGTCACCAATATCAATTTTCAAATATGCAGTAATGGATATATTGAATTAACTATATTTAATTTGAATGGTCAGAAAGTGAAAAACCTTGTAAAGGGTTTTCAAAGTGCCGGCAGGCATTCAGTTCAGTGGGATGGTACAGATGAATATGGCGATTTGGTTGCCACTGGCATTTTTTTTTGTCAATTACGAGTTGATGATAAATTAACGAACCGGAAGATGCTAATGCTAAAATAAGGATGGGATGGTACACCATTAGTGGAGTTTACTTTTACATATTGGACTTTTTCGAAGGTACATATACCCTTAGAATTTTACAGTCATTTTTGGTATTACTCATCAAGATTGCACCTTACCTGGTGATTAGTATTTTGATACAGGTTATGATGATGCGGCTTGTCATGAAAAAAGAGATGACTTTTCAATTCAGAAAAAGAATGCTAGCAACATTTCTTGCTTCAATACTGGGCATTTTATCGCCTCTGCCTACGTATGCCGCGTTACCGATTGGTTTGTCTTTTATCCCTATGGGTATTCCGATAAGTGCAATAATGGCCTTTATCATCGCTTCACCTCTTATAAATCCCAGTGTGTTTTTTTTAACAATGACACAATTAGGTTACGAAATTGCTTTTGCGAGGGTTGTCACAGCATTTGTGCTGTCATTGAGTGGAGGTTTCATTTCTGGAATGCTGTTTAAATCAATTAAAGATGTTTTATACAAAAATAATGTAAGGCACATAGAGAAATCATTTCTTAGCGAACTTAAGCGGTCTCTAATTTTTGTTGGCAGGCATTTCGCTGTTGCATTACTGATCAGCGCAATCGTGAAAGCTATGGTATCTCCACAATTGGTCACTGAAATTCTGGGCCAACACATTCAGCAAAGTCTGCTGGTAGCCATTGCGCTTGGCATCCCCTTCTACAGTTGTGGGGGAGCAGCGATCCCGTTTGTGGATGTATTGAGTGAATTGGGTATGAACAAAGGTGCTGTATTAGCTTTCTTCATTGCCGGCCCGGCAACAAAACTGGAAACGCTCTATATTTTTAAGTCATTATTAGGAATAAAAATATTGCTCTTCTACCTGGTCCTGACAGCAGTTGGCGCGTATATCGCCGGTATTATTATGCTAATATAAAATTCATAAAATCTGGAACAATAATGAAAACCATTAAGAAAAGAATAACGCACATCCTGATAATATCAGCTTTAATTATCTGGTTTTACTGGGACTTTTCTCAGGCTGACAAAGAAGTGTTTTCTTTGTTTAAATCGTATAAGCTCGCAGAGGAAATTGAAACGATCACTTCTGCGACAACAAAGGTGTCAATCGTATGTTCCGATGACACGACGCTTGATAATCCGACTCCAAGAGATAACGCGAATATTGAATACCCGACGATTGAGGATATGGTTAGAAAGGCAGTTGAACTGTGCGGGGGATTTAACTGGCTCATTCAGTCCGGAGATATGGTTTTGCTGAAACCCAATATCGTCGATCCCGAACCGCCGGGATCAGGTGAAATAACAGATGTTCGTGTAATAAAAGCGCTGATAAAAATCATCGATGAAATCGATCCGGGTAACATCGAAATCGTTGTGGGTGAAGGCGCGCCAAGACCCATGGATTATGAGATGGCGTATCAAAATACGTGGAGCTCTCCCAGATGGCAGAAGCTATGGGATGTCGCCGGGTATCAGGATTTGTTGACCGATCCGTATCTCGAAGGAATTAATTTCAGATTGTCAAATTTAAACGGCTCACCGCCGGAGAATCCATGGCAGGACCTGGTGCTCGTTGATGTGCCGGGAGGCGGCGAGGCTTTGCCGCAGGGCGGACAATATTATATCCACAAAGATGTTTTGGATGCCGATGTTTTCATTACAGTGCCTGTGATGAAAATTCATACGCCGGGAATTACTGTTGCATTGAAAAATCAAATCGGACTGGCGCCTTCGACAATTTACGGTTTTTCCAAAGATCGTGGTGTTCCGCAAAATAGTTACCAGTATCGATTGACGCATGGCAGTCAGGCGCCGAAGTGGTGGACGGATAAAGAGATCGTCGATCTTACCAACCTGGCAAATATTCAATTTGCCGTCGTCGATGCCATTGCCTGTCTGGAAAAAGAAAAGAGTGCGAGACGCTCCGGGGGGACGATAACCAATCTGGTGCGAATGAACATGATCGTCGCGGGACCGGATCCGGTTGCGGTGGATCATGTGTGCACCAGGCTCATGGGAATGAATCCGGATGATATTGAGCATATCACGCTGGCGGAAAGGGTCGGTCTGGGAACGAATAATCCCGATGATATCGAAATTGTGGGCGCGAATCTGGAGGAATCGAAACGGAGATTCAGGAAATCATCATCCGAAACAGGTGATTTTGGACAAAGCAATCGTGAGTGGCTGCTGAAGGGACCATTTCCTATTGCAGGAATTTCCGAGCCGATGGATCATGAATTTATCACGGATGAAGCAAGCGTGGCGGCTCATGCAGGAATCGATGATTGGAGCGAGGCTGTTTATTTCACGGATGACCGTATTGATTTGGGAGATTATTTTGATCTGAGTTACAGTGATGATGTGGTGAGTTATGCTTTCAGTTATTTTGATGCGCCAAAAGATCAGGAGGCTGAATTGTGGATCGGCTCTGATGAAGCATTGAAAGTCTATATCAATGGAGAGGTGGTTTATAATTATTCCGGTACCAGGTCTTTCCCGAATAGCAAATTTTTGAGCGCAAAAGTAAAAGCGAATATCAAAGCCGGAGAGAACCGGTTGCTGGTGAAATCCCTGCAAAAATACGGGCGCTATGATTTTTGTCTGAATATTTGTGAACCGGAGTCTGATCCAAGTTATGATGGTAACAGAATATGGGGCTTGAAATTTAAAACAAAATCACAATATACAGCAATATCAACAGAGAATACAAAGCACTGTATTAAGAATTTTGTCATCAGGAATGCATATCCAAATCCATTCAATAATTCAGTGACCATCTCTTTTGTAATTTCAAAAAAAAAGCAAAATATCAGTATTGTCATCTATAATCTAATAGGGAAGAAAGTTCGGACGTTGATAAGCAGTAGACTCTGCAGATCTGGTGAGAATTCTGTGCGTTGGGATGCGAGAAATGATGAGGGAAGGCAGGTTTGCAGTGGAACATATATCGCCGTGATGACAGGTTCGGAATACAGCATTGAAAGCAAAAAACTTGTATTGTTAAAATGACTGATTTACACTGACGCAAGCTCATATGTCGGCAAGTAGCATAAAATATAAGATAAATAAAAAGGAATGATAAGATGAATAAGAGAAATATAATATCATATTCATTATTATTACTGATGTTTATTTTTACAAGTCTGAATGTGAATGGATGTCATCTAAAAGCGCGAGAAAATTTTGAAGTTCGCCACGATAAACAAGGGATATGGATTCTGGAAAATGGTGAGGAAGTGTTGTTTTACCAAAAAGTGACTAAATCAATAGAAGGGATATATCCGAGAGCGAACTATATCCATCCGCTTTATAGTCTTGATGGTGATACATTGACCGAAGATTTTCCGGAAGACCACTTGCATCAACGAGGTGTATACTGGGCATGGCATCAGTTGTGGATTGGTGATCAATGGATCTGTGATCCCTGGACAACAGAAAATATGGTGTGGGATGTGATAGATACAAAAACTCAAATCGAACAGGATATGTCGGTAATGCTGAACACCGAAGTCATATGGAAATCTCCCGTATGGCGGGATGAAAATGGTGTCCAAATACCTTTTGTCAAAGAGCGAACGAGTATTCAGATATTTCCTGAAAACAATAAAGTTCGTAAAATTGATTTCGAGATTCGTTTATTGGCACTTGTGGATGATGTCCGGCTTGGGGGATCTGATGATGAGAAAGGTTATGGCGGATTTTCTGCACGGATAAAATTACCGGAAGATATGCAATTCATTGGTCAGCAGGGGGTGGTTACGCCGAAGCGCGAAGCAGTTGATGCAGGTCCATGGATTCAATTTTATGGGTCATTCAGTGAGAATGATCAATCCGGTATTACGATTATGTGCCATCCTGATCAGGCTGGATTTCCGCAACCGTGGATATTGCGGCGACAGGGTAGCATTCAAAATCCAGTATTCCCGGGAAGAGCTCCTGTGCGGCTTTCTTCAAAGAGACACTTGGAATTAAAGTATCGGATGCTAATACATAGAAATCGGCTGAAAAATGATGAGCTTGAAAAATATTTTGACCAATATAGAAATGAGAAAAGATGACACATCAGTCAGACCTGGTTTTAATGATATCTTCGCAGGGTAAAATTGACTGGAAGGAAAAGCATTATGAAGGATAATAAGAAATGCTTGTCACGAAGAGATTTTTTTAAAATTTCCTCGATTGGATTGGGCGCTGCCTCTGCTTTCCCATATCTAAATGGATGCACAGAAAGTAAAATGGCTACGAATACGAATATAGAACTGAAGCAAGAAGTAAAAAAGAATAAAAATGGAGGCGAGAGAGACTCTCCCGGCCATTGCTCAAATGATAATCTCTTAGCTCAGAGGATTCTTGGCAAAACGGGAATGGAAGTATCCCTCCTGGCTTTTGGCGGAGGTTCGCAGTTCATGAAAAATGATGAGGGAGAGTGGGAGCCTCTACTAGAGCGAGCAATAGAAGAAGGAATTAATTACTTTGATACTGCCAATAATTATAATGATGGTGATAGTGAAATTCGTTACGGCAAGATCTTGAGCCAATACCGTGATCGTGTGTATGTGGCTACTAAATTAGAGGCAAGGGGCGCTGACAGTTCAAAGGAGCATTTTGAACGGTGTTTGAAGCGTCTGAAAATGGATTATGTGGATGTCCTGCTAATTCATGCTTTAGATAAAAAAGATAATCTGATAGCGCTTGAAAATGGAGTATATAAATCTTTGATACAATTCAAAAATGAAGGTACTGCAAGATGTATAGGATTTTCAATTATGAATGAATCCGATGTTCCATTTGCTAAATCAGTGATTGAGAATTTCGATGTTGGTGTTGTCTTGGGCGTCATTAATCCGATGGGGAACTATGGCAACTGCGCTGGATTATTACAAATAACGAAAGAAAAAGGCATTGGATTTCTTGCGATGAAGACCCTGAGAGGATTGGTCAGCCCGGAAACGACTGCAAAGGAATTGATCACGTATGCATTAGATAGAGAAAATGTGACTGCGGCTGTGATTGGCCACCATGGAATAGATAAGTTGGAAAAGAATATAACAATTGTAAAAGAATATGCTCTAAATACAAGTGTTCCAAATCGGTGGAGCGCTTTGGAAAAACGGGTCAATCAATATGTCGAAAATCGCAAGCCTGTCTGGACGCTGCCGGGATACCATGATGGCATGATGGTATAGAGTCGTAGGGGTATTGGATAGTGTTTAAATCATTTTTAATGTTAAGAATATCGGTGAGAGAGCGGGTGACGAGATTGTTCAACTCTATGTTCGCGGTGTCGTTTCGAGTGTGGTGCGACCCGTGAAAGAATTGAAAGGATTCAAGCGAATTTCGCTGTCAATCAAATAGAAATAATTGGAAGGGAATAAACATGAGAAAAACAACCGGTAGAATAAATCGACGTAAATTCCTGGAAAGTAGTGCAAAAGTTGCTGTCGCTTCTGCGTTATTGAACATCTTACCTGAGAAAAATCAAGTCCATGCGTCCGAAAACAACAAGAATATTCAGCTGCCGAAATTTATCATTGATTCGCACCTTCATTGCAAGAGCAACGAAAAGTGGCTCAAGGATGTCGTTGAAATCTACAGGCCGTACAATGCAATGGCCTGTGTATTGACCTGGATTGAAGATTTGGAATTCATGGTCGATGCAATGAAAAGCTACCCGGACATCTTCATCGGGTACGGTCGTGTGAATCTCGATAATCCAAATGCGATCAGGGAGATAGAAAAATTTAAAAAAGCGGGATTTGTAGGGATGAAATTTCATAGTCCACAGAAGAATTATGACGACCCCTCATATTTTCAGATATATCGGTTGTGTGAAGAATATAGATTATATATGATATTTCATACCGGTATTTCTGGCCGAAATATTACAGATGAGCCGCGTTGGACATCTTCTTCCAGAATGCGTCCAATGTACCTGGATACCCTGTGTCGTCTTTTTCCGCGAGTCAAAATTCAGGGCGCTCATCTCGGTAATCCGTGGTACGAAGAGGCTGCAGAGGCGGCGAGATGGAATCCCAACCTCTTTTTTGATGTAACCGGTTCAACGTTGTTGAAATTCATTAAACTCGGACATTTGAAAAGGATGAGCGATATCCTGTGGTGGTCAAGTGAAGAGGGTGAAAAGAATCCACATACTTTAAAGGATGGTCCGGGCGCCTGGGAACACATTGTCTTTGGTACTGATGAAAAACCTCAAGGACTGCCTGCAAACATTGAACGATTTACACGAATGTTGGATGAAAACAATGTTCCACAATCCATTCGAAATAGAATGTGGGGCGAAACGATGGCCAGGAATCTGGGTATTGATCCAGAAACACACAAGTTTATAAAATAAATCTCTTAAGAATATCAAATTTGAGAAGAAAGAGAGAATGGAATGACAAGCAAATATACCAACAAGATTATGATGGCACTGTTAGCAGTTGGTCCCGGACTCTTTCTGATTGGTTATAATATCGGTACTGGGAGCGTTACAACAATGGCGAAATCGGGCGCTCAGTATGGCATGACCTTATTTTGGACCCTTGTGTTATCCTGCGTATTTACATTTGTGCTAATGGTAGCGTACGGACAGGTGACGCTGGTTACCGGGCGTACTGCTCTGTATAATTTTAAAACACATTTCAAAATTGGAAACGTTTTGGCTATTTATATCATGGTTGCGCTTATTATTGGTGAAATACTTGCGTTAATGGGAATTATGGGTATTGTGTCTGATCTGCTGCAGGAGGGCTCTCGCATCTTATGGGGAGGTACCGGTCTAAGCACTCTTTGGATCACCCTGGTAATAGTGATCGGTTTATATACGTTATTATGGTACGGCAAATACAAACTATTTGAGAGAGTCCTTACAGTGTTTGTCATTCTGATGGGACTATGTTTCATTATCGTATTCTTCATGGTGAAACCAGATATAAAAACGATCATCAACGGTCTGGTCCCTTCTATTCCCGACGAACCGGGAGCTTTTCACATTGTAGCGGCTATGGCTGGTACTACGTGTTCTGCTGCCGTGTTTATAATGCGCAGTACAGTTGTTGCTGAAAAGGGATGGAATATTGGAAATTTGCAGACTGAAAAAAGAGATGCTTTTGTATCAGCATTCATGATGTTGTTTCTAAGTGGTGTTATAATGGCGGTAGCCGCTGGAACACTCCACGTGATGGGATTGAAATTGACAAACACGGTTGAAATGATAAGACTTTTCGAACCCATCGGTGGTGAGTTTGCTGCGCTCATTCTAATACTAGGAGTTGCCGGAGCGGGAATTTCTACAGTTTTCCCCATAGTGTTAATAGCGCCCTGGCTTATCAGTGACTACACAGGGAAACCGAGAAATATACAATCACCATTATATCGTACGCTAGGATTCATAGGCATCCTTTTTTCTTTCGGACTGCTGTTTTTGAAGCAGCGTCCGCCGGCGATGATGATATTCTCACAAGCATTCCAGGCCTGTATTCTCCCGGCGGTTGCTTTGCCGATATTCATTTTGATTAATCGGAAGAATATCATGCAACGCAATGTCGCATCTACTTTAATGAATATTGGTCTCATTGCTGTGATCGTATTTTCTTTCGTCACGACATATTTTGCCATTGCGGATTTGTTTTAGTGTATTCGTTTAAGTGATAGGAGACATCATGGAAAAGGAATTCAAAGTTGATAGTTTATCCGTACATATTTATGAAGATAAATATGAAATGGGTGAGGGCGCAGCAGATATGGCTGCGGAATTGATCGAGAAAGCGATCGAAGTGAAGGACGCGGCCACAATAATATTGGCCACCGGAGCATCTCAATTTGAATTATTGGACTCACTGTCAAATCGAGATATCGAATGGCAAAAAGTAGCAGCATTTCATCTCGATGAATATGTGGGAATCAAATCAACCCATCCGGCCAGTTTTCGCCGGTATCTGAATGAGCGATTTGTCGAAAAAGTTAACATTGGCACTTTCTATCAGATTGAAGGAGATTGCAATAATGTTGAAGAAGAATGTCGACGACTTGACAGGGAATTTGCATCACATAAAATTGATGTTGCATTTCTTGGTATCGGTGAGAACGGGCACCTCGCTTTCAATGAACCTCCGGCGATATTTGACGATAATTCCAGTTATAAGGAGATCAAACTTGATGAAGCCAGCCGTAAACAGCAAATGGGAGAGGGGTGGTTCAATGATTTTAAAGATGTTCCAAAAGGA
>JAZBPW010000094.1:0-3211 GCA_036351795.1 Candidatus Zhuqueibacterota bacterium
AAAAAGCGTTTCAAGACTATTACCCGGATGACCTGAGTTATTGCTATGGCTGCGGGCGATTGAATGAACATGGGCTGCAGATAAAGAGCCAATGGGACGGAGACGAGGCCGTCTGCGTCTATACACCCCGGCCTGAGCACATCGCCATTCCGGGTTATGTGTACGGCGGTTTGATCGCGTCGCTCATCGACTGCCACTGTACCGGTACCGCGGCGGCGGCTTCCTATCGGGCGGAAAACAGGGATATGGATACGGAACCTCCGTTTCGCTTCGTCACCGCCTCGCTTAAAATTGATTACATGAAACCGACGCCACTGGGTGTGCCGCTGACGATCAGGGCGAAAGCGGTTGAAATCAAGGGGCGCAAGGTGGTCCTTCATGCCACGCTGTCTGCGGAGGGAGATGTGTGCGCGCGGGGAGAAGTGGTGACCGTCCAGATGCCGGACGCATTTCTCAAAAAAGGTTAGATCGGGTATGTCCTATTTGATCACCGGTATGGTTTTCGGTCTCAGTGGCGGACTTTCACCGGGACCGCTTCTGGCATTGGTCATATCCGAGTCTTTGAGATATGGTGTAAAATCGGGTATCAAGGTCGCCATCGCACCTGTCCTGACTGATTTACCCATCGTTTTGTCCACGATATACATCGTGTCGAAAGTCAGCGGAGCGGACACCATTCTCGGCATACTATCGCTCGCGGGGTCTGCTTTCATCTTCTATCTGGCGTGGGAAAGCCTGACATTCAAAGGGACTGTCATCGAAGTGAATGGCGCAAAACCGCAGTCATTGCGAAAAGGCGTCATCGCCAATGTGCTGAATCCGCACCCATACCTGTTCTGGATGTCCGTAGGTGCTCCCACCATCATCAGGGCGGCCGAATCAAGCACAGTTTACATTGTCTTCTTCGTATCCGGCCTCTATGTCTGCTTGCTCGGGACGAAAATCAGTGTCGCGCTGATCGTCGGTAAATCGCGTCGTTTCCTGAAAAGTGATATCTACATTTACCTGATGCGTTTCATGGGCGTCGTCCTGCTGGCCTTTGCGCTCATCTTTCTACGCGAAGGCATCAGCCTTCTTGGTCTTTTATAAGGACATCGCACGTATCACAAAGGGATCATTCGGTTTTGACCGGGTAGATGTAATTGACTCCCTTTCTAATTCTGGCGACCTTTCCATCATTTCCCATCTCGAAGATCAGGAGTTCACCGTTTCCCTTCATGCGAAATGTATGTTCGCTTTCCGGGATCAATTCGGTGAGTGCGGACTCCGGGTTATCCTCCGGTGGATATTCCGATCCGTATAAGACCAGTCTGTCGTTCAGTATCATGACCTCATATTCCCAATGCCATGGGTCCTCATATTTACCTGTGTACGCCGTCCATGACGGATCTGCGACCCGTTTTTCTGCGCCTGGCTTTGTCACATTCAGGATTGCAGGAGCGAGCAGTTCATATATCCTGTGGGCGAAAAAGGTCGGGTTGCTGTCGTCGGAATTCGTCATCACGACTACGGCAATCTTCTCCTCCGGGCAGAACGAGAGTCTGGTGCGGAATCCCTCAACCCAGCCGCCATGCCCGACGATGGTTCTGCCGTTCAGTCGACTGACACTGAATCCGAGACCTCTGCCGCCGCTCCAGTCGGGATAGAGCCAGTGCACGCGGTGCATCTCTCTTAAAGTGCTCTTCTTTAATACGATTTTACCATCGCTCACACCATCACTGAGTTGGAATGCGGCGAATTTGGCAAGATCCATGACCGTGGTGCTGATATTGGCGGCTGGAGCGATCCCCTTCGTATCCGATACCGGGATCTCTTCACGTGTTCCGTCTTTCAGCAGTCGCGAATAGCTCTTCGCCCGGTTTTTTACGGTCCAATCCGGCAGGCTGACACTGGTGTTTTCCATTTTCAGTGGCTGAAGTATGTGCCTGCTTATGTAGCTTTCGTACGATTCGCCGGAGGCCGCTTCCACTACCGCTCCTAAAAGTGCGATGCCGAGGTTGGAGTATTTGTACTTCGTCTCTGATTCAAAGATCATCTGCTGATCGGGCAGGCTCTGCATAATCTGTTCCCTCGTCGGAAATTTATGGTCAGTCCAGTAGGGAAAGGCGGCTTCCCGGGGCAGTCCCGATGTGTGCGTCAGCAGCTGCCTGATTGTCACTGGCGGGGAATCCTTGAATTTATTTTGAATCTTGAACCACGGCAGAAATGTGCTCACAGGATCATCGAGACGCAAACGTCCCGCGTCACGCAGTTGCATAATTGCCGTGCTTGTGAATGTCTTGGTAATCGATGCAATCCTGTAAATTGTGGATGGAGTGGCCGGGATTTTATATTCCAGATCGGCGTAGCCGAAGCCTTTCGAATAGATGAGCTGCTGATCGTATACGACGCCAACCGCGATGCCAGGCAGGTGATGAAAATCAATTTGAGAGTTTATCCATTTTTCCATGAGATGGATTTCACCGGCGACTTCAGGATTGTCTGCAATAGATTGATTGCCGGATGACAGGGCAGTCGTCGTGAAAAATAATAGAAAAAGGAATGTGAGGATCTTCTTCATGAGTGGTACTCCGCGAATGATTCTAATAAGATTGAGTGACTCAATATAATATTTTGCAGATTGTAATGCAAGAAAAAGATGGTGCAAAATTGGTCAAATGGCGAGATGTTAGGAATTTGTAATTTGTTGAAATTAAATAACTGTAAAAAAGCCCCGAGTGGGACTTCGGGGCCTCTTTCTTTTAAAAAACTCCAGTAGGAATAGAATCTCCTTAATTCAACCGGTGTTCGAATCGCATCAGGAATTCTCTGATTCGTTGAATTTTATCCAGGGCACTGTAATTTAGTGAGTTATGGTCGATGAAGTCCATGTCGACCGATCCTTTCTCTTCTAAAAGCGTCGTGTCGTACACCGGTTTCAGCTCTTTGTAAAACGGTAGTAGCTCGTCTCTCATACACACCTCTTTATTTGTGACAAGGATTATTCATCCCCCTGTCATTACGAAATGCTGCGATCATAATCTCTTCATTTTCATTAATATGTTTCAATAATTGTGCCATTGACTTTTGGTGAACAAAACCTTGACTATTGTCTTTCCAGTGATTATATTTTCACCATGAAAAAATTGACGGATGAAATCAAAACAATACTTCTGCAGAAGATCGGTGAAAGATTTGTCTCTTTTGATGCCGAAAGACGCGAGGCCTATGA
>JAZBPW010000095.1:0-19066 GCA_036351795.1 Candidatus Zhuqueibacterota bacterium
AAAGGGATTCTTCTATCTCTAAATTTCCTGCTATTCGTACGCTGTCCACCTGGTTGTACCAGCAGGTTGGTATGATCTTCTTCACTGTGGCCATTACATTCGACAAATTGATGGTCGCTTGTTCTGTCTTCAGCGAAAGGAGTGGATCTGTTAGTAGCGCCTTGATATCACCACTCGCGGATAGCAGCTTTTCATCGCCAAAGAAAAGATCAATGTGTTCGACGCGGGCATATTCGTTCTTCAAATCCATCATCACCCGCAAAGAGACTTCGATAAATTCCTCTATCTTCTTACTGGCTGTCAACCTGTCATCAAGGGACTCCTGATGGAGCAACTCACTTAATCTGAGGTTACCAATAAGCATGATCGACTTGAGCCCATCCGCCGTTAAATTCACATTGGTGTCAAAGGAAAACGCGAAATGCTGCCTGTTTTCCAACTGACTGGAAAGCACCTCGATCTTCCATGGCGATTCTTCGGATTGTATGCGCAGCTTGCCCCGTACGCCATCTTGAATATCACTGTAATCACCGCGCGGCAGAAAAAAATCATCTGCATAGACCGAGAAACCTCTAATACTTGCATCGAGTTCATTTTCGGCATCCTCATAACTGAAGTCGATGCTTAGATTTTCAAAAGCGAAAGTGTTCAGGCTGATATTGAATGGTATATTCTGTCCGCCACTGTCCGGGCTCGTCGTATCTGCCGGAATCGATTGCGAAACCAAAAAGATATCGTCAAGGTTCGTTCTGCCGTTTTCATCGACAGATATTGCCAGGAAGGGCGATTGGACGCGTATCTCACTGACATGAATTGTCCGCTTGAACAAAGAAAGAAGATTGTATTTTAAATAGAGCTTCTCAATGCTCAGTTCCGATATCTTTTCATGAGCAGGATTTATGTCTTCTGCCTTTTCATAGATCGATATGTTTTCGACAACAAAACCTTTGAAGGGATTGATTGAGACACGTTCAATTTCAACAGGGCGGTCGTTAAGAGCATGGCTCAATTCACTTCTAAGCAGCCGGTTGACCTCTTCGGCAGGGTATTTGAATTTGATGAACAGGTAGGTTGCTGATGCAAAAAGGAGTAATAAAAGCATAAACATCAGTGACAGGCGTAGCAACCACTTCAATAAAGGCCTTTTATGTGCTGGCTTCTTTTTCATACCCAATACACACCGTCAATGGGATGCCAGATACAGCTGATCCTTGAATACGAGATCAGGTTTGATCTTCGCTTCAAGCTCTTGAACATCCAGTGCATACAGCGAACTGATCTCAACAGAGCCAACCACATTGCCCTCCTCATCAAACGGCACATCCACGCCAGCCTGTTTCAGCATTCTTCCATGGTAGTTTATCAAATCTCTTTTCGCGCTATCCGGCGAATCCTCTCCAGATGCATTCTTTACAGGACTGAACTCGTCGCTCCGGTTCACTTCCATCACTGCTGTTTTATCTGCAAGTGGTAATGCGTCGAAAATGAACATTTCAAATTTATAGCCATTGGGTGACTCCGGTGTCACCGTGCCCCTCTGCTGATCATAACAGGGGATCTTTTTGAATGCTTTGTGAAAGGGAAGCTCAATATCACCACTGACTATTTTCTCGATGAAATCAACGTCAATGGCATGTATCGCTATGCTCCCACCATTGTATTTGAGTTCTCCATCGGGATTGCGCGCCTCCATATCCCTCTTCGATAGATCGCTGTATTCGATCACAGTCGTTTTTCCATCCAGTTTACCAATTACCCCCACCTTTTCGTATGGATCACGTTTGGGAGTGACTTTCGCTGACATCTCCGCCTCCGCCAGGACATGATATCCCAGGAAATAAGGGTCACAAATATTGATGAGTACGTTATCAACCTGATAATAGAACACATGCTCGATGCCGCGGGATTGCATGAATTCTAAAGCTCCGCTTTTTTTCAAAGCGAAAAGCGTTCCTCCATGTCCATCCGGATTTTCAAATATATGATCAGCGTAATCGAGTATCAATTTACCATTAGCATTCACTGCCGGTATCATGGACTGCTGAAAAAATATCACATCTTTCTTATCTAATCCGAAATAATCGTGCCGCTGGAAAAACCTTTTCGTTTCAGCATCATTCACTCTGCTGGTCATAATGAACCAGGGTAGCGGCTGCCGGTATCTGCGCATCAACGCGCTGATCTTATCAGAGTGCAGTTCAAATATGCTTTTATTGCTGACAGGTCCGATGGGCATTATCCCTTTGGGCCCATCAAAACCCAGACGCGTTCCCTGTCCACCAGCCACCAATATCACACCGACTTTCCCGTACCTGAGCAGTTCTTCGCCAGCCATTCTTGCGCGGACTGCCTCTTTCTGTTGATCATCCGTCTGCGGCACCGGAATGATGTCTGCCGGCTCAAGCTGACCGGGAGACGCCGTTGCTTCTGAATCAATTATATAGCGCTTCGTGAGTTCTGAAATCAGGTCCAGGTCGATCGAATTGAACTGATCCACCAATCTTGTCTTTTGATTTTCATCCAATTCAGGCCAGTATTTGAAAACATGTTCCTGTCCATAAGCCTTTGCCATTGCAAATACCTTTTCCACTACATCGCCTTTCATAAATTTCACCTTTTCAGTTCAAAGCTGATATCATGTTAACGCAATCTTGATCACATCATCTATCTTGTCCGCGAAATGAAAGGTGATCGCCTTTTTCACGCTATTGGGGATATCTTCGAGATCCTTTCTGTTTCGTTCCGGAAGGATGACATCCTTGATCCCCGCTCTTCTTGCTGCAAGTACTTTTTCTTTCACGCCTCCGACAGGCAGCACCCTTCCCCTGAGTGTAATCTCACCGGTCATCGCAAGACGATGCCTGACAGGCCGGCGTGTCAACAATGATACCAGTGAGGTGACAAGCGTGATACCCGCGGATGGGCCATCCTTGGGAATCGAGCCTGCGGGGACATGAATATGAATGTCAGACTTTTCGAAAAAATCATCCTCAATATTGAACTTGTCCGATTTAGACCTGATATAGGAGAGTGCGGCCTGAGCAGACTCTTTCATCACATCGCCCAATTGACCCGTCAACGTCAGGCCTTTTTGTCCCTTCATATACCCACTCTCAATGAACAAAATATCTCCTCCTGACGGCGTCCAGGCAAGTCCGATGGCAATTCCGGGCGTTTTTGTCCGCTCGGCAATTTCTGAAAAGAATTTAGGCGCTCCGAGAAATTCTTGAACGAGATCCTTTGTGACAATAATCTTCTCCGTCTCACCCTCGGCAACCTTTCTGGCGACTTTTCGACAAATCGATGCAATCTCTCGCTCAAGGTTTCGCAGTCCTGCCTCTCTCGTGTATTCAGTGATCAACTTCTGGATCGCGCTTTTTCGAAAGCTGATATGTTTAAGGAGCAGACCGTGTTCTACCCGCTGCTTTGGTATCAGATACTTCACCGCGATGTTTGCTTTTTCTTCCTCGGTGTAGCCCGGTAATTCCAATGTTTCCATTCTGTCTTTCAGCGCCGGGGGAATGGGATCAATGTAATTGGCGGTTGTTATGAACAGGACTTTTGACAAATCAAAGGGCACATCAAGATAGTGGTCGGAGAAACTATGATTCTGTTCAGGATCCAGGACCTCCAGCAATGCTGACGCAGGATCTCCGCGGAAATCCTTGCCGATTTTATCCACCTCATCCATCATAAAAACCGGATTATTGGAATTTGCGACTTTTAAATTTTGAATAATTCGACCTGGCAATGAACCGATATAGGTCCGTCTGTGTCCCCTGATCTCTGCCTCATCGTGAACACCGCCCAGAGAAATTCTGACAAATTTACGATTCAGAGCCCGTGCGATTGATCGGCCAAGCGATGTCTTGCCAACACCCGGAGGGCCGATAAAACATAAAATAGGGCCCTTCATCTCATTTTTCAACTTTTTCACGGACAGATATTCAAGAATCCTTTCTTTCACTTTTTCCAGATCATAGTGATCTTCATCCAGAATTTCCTTTGCCTTGATAATATCCATGTTATCTTCAGTAGAGGTATTCCATGGTAGAGATATCATCCAGTCGATATAGGTGCGAGACACAGTATATTCGGCAGCACCCGGTGCCATTTTGGAAAGCCGTTCCAGTTCCCGAAAAGCCTCTTTCTGCGCCGCTTCAGGCATCTGTGCCCGCTTAATCTTTCGATTCAGCTCCAGCACTTCAGAAGTTTTATCATCAAATTCACCCAACTCATTCTGTATGGCTTTCAGCTGTTCTCTGAGATAGAATTCCCTCTGATTTTTACCAAACTCCGATTGAACCTTGTCCTGAATTTTCGAACTTATCCTGAGCACTTGAAGTTCTCTGTTGATGAGCACCGATAATTTATTCAATCTCTCCTTTACATCGAGAGTCTCAAGAACTTCCTGCCTCTCTATGAAAGATAGATTTAGATTTGAGGCCAGAAGATCTGCCAGCTTGCCAGGCTCTTTGATATTCATCATGGCAATCTGAAGTTCATCCGGTAGATTCGGTGCAAGCGTGATGATCTCCTGAAACTGATTGGAAATATTCCTGACCAGCGCCTTCAGTTCGACGCTATCATCCTCTTCCTCAGCCAGAATACGTATTCGCGCCCGGAGATAGGGTTCACGCTGCGTAAATTTGATCACTTTAAACCGGGCGATCCCCTGGATGAGCACCCTGTAGCTGC
The DNA here is from genome assembly GCA_036351795.1 of Candidatus Zhuqueibacterota bacterium. GTDB lineage: Bacteria > Zhuqueibacterota > Zhuqueibacteria > Thermofontimicrobiales > Thiofontviventaceae > JAZBPW01. The sequence goes on from JAZBPW010000095.1 coordinate 4,699, forward strand.
CATCCGGGAATTTCAATTTTTTCAACACATTGACGACAGTTCCATATTTGAAAATCTGATCGTACTCAGGATCTTCGATTTCAGGAAGTTTTTGAGCGATCAGACCCAGCATTCTATCTGTCTTCATGACCTTGTTTATCACTCGTACTGATTTTTGTCGCGCAATGATAAGCGGCGATACCATCGATGGGTAGACAACCATATCCCGAAGAGGAAGAATTGGTATAGAGTTTGGTATGGAAAGCGAATCTATGTCTTCGAGATTATCGATTGGGTTCAGTTCATCCATGTCCATTTATTGTTTACTCCCATGCAGTGCTTTCTGCATTGATATTTCAATTTGTCATTTTTTCCGACTTCAGCCTGGCAATATCTGATTCTTTTCCAACAACAATCAGAATATCGCCCTCCTTGAATTTCCTGCCCGGAGAGGGGATCTCGCTCTCAGGTTTGACGCGTCCTGAACGCTCCTTGATCGCTATGATGCTCACATTATAGTTCGCACGGATATCCATCTCTTTGATCGATCTGCCGATACATCTCGAAGGGATGGACAGATACTCAACCGCATATTCTTTTGGAATCGAAACCCGACTTCGTTTCTGTTCCGGACTCTGTTCGCTGACGAAATTTACACCGAGCACCTCTTTCCGCAATATCTCCCGGTTGTACAACTCGAAAACATCTCTCTTTGAGATGCTTCCGACCAATTTCCTGGAGTGCTCACTTTCAACGACAGGCAGGTGTTCGAAGGGCACCTTGCTGAATGCATCCATGCATTCAGCAAGATTGTTTTTCATCATCACCGACCTGAACCTCGTCTCATCAATCATATCTTTTGCAATAACGAGTTGATTAAGATTCTTATCGTTTAATACGCTCTTGATCTCATGTGTGTAAAGCAATCCCTGTAATTCACCGCTGCCATTGATAACGTAATAGTATGGTTCATGACTTTGCATGAAATTTCTGATAATTTCTTCAAAGGACGCATTCTCCATGATCACTGGCGCGTCCGCTTTCATTGCATCTCCCACACTGAACGATCTCATAATGATCTCTTCACGTCCATGATGAAGGTTGATCCCTCTTCTGCGCAATTTAACGGAATAGATAGAATCCTCTGACAACTTTTTGGCAACAACCGTACTCAGCGTACAGGCAACCATCAGCGCCAGGATTATCTTATAATCGTTGGTTAATTCGAACAGAATAAGGATTGCAGTGATAGGTGCATGCGTGGCACCCGCAACCACAGCTCCCATACCAACCATTGCGTAAGCGCCGCTGTCCGCCGTGATATTGGGAAACATACTGTTTACAAGATTTCCGAATGCGCTTCCGGCAACTGCTCCCAGAAAGAGCGATGGTGCGAAGATACCCCCTGATCCTCCCGAGCCAAGCGTCATACTGGTTGCCATGATTTTAACCAGTAACAGCCCAAGCGCAGAATACCAGATCAGCTCACCACTCAGTGCAATATCGATCGTTTCATACCCCACACCGTAAACATGAGGGATGAATATAATCATTATACCGATGAAAAGACCGCCGATCAGGTTCTTCAAATATTCGGGCATCTTCAGCGAATCGAATAGATCCTCAGACTTGTAAACCGACTTGGAAAATAAGATCGCCACAACACCTGCAATGATACCGAATATTGCGTAGAGTCCAATCTCCCACGCGCTGACCAGGGAGTATTGCGGAACGATGAACGCCGGATAGTTGCCGAGAAATGCCCTGGAAATTGCCGTGGCAATTACCGATGCGATGATAATCGGACTGAAACTTGGCAAAGCGAAGTTTCCAAGGATGACTTCCAATGCAAAAAATGCTCCTGCGATTGGCGCGTTGAAAGTCGCTGCTATTCCAGCGGCTGCACCACATCCCACCAGCACTTTCAACTTTTCAGGTGTCACTTTAAGCCATTGACCAATCGTCGATCCAATGGCAGAACCAATCTGTACGATCGGACCCTCCCTGCCCACTGAACCGCCCGTCCCAATGGTAATGGCGGAGGCAAGTGATTTCACTACCACGACGCGAGGCCGGATCACGCCATTTTTCAGGGCAACATCGTGCATCACCTCCGGAACACCATGGCCTTTGGCCTCTCGTGCCATGAAATAGACGAGCGGGCCCACAATTGCAGAACCACACAAAGGCACAAGCACCTTTATATACCATGGCAATGCGCCCAATACAGCCAGGGCCTGATCCGGGTGTCCGATGGACAAATTCTGGATGAACTCGATCAATTTTCTAAATCCTACAGCACCAAAACCGGCGAGGATACCCACAATGCATGCCAGTATAATTGTATATGTGCTCTGACTCACTTCAGTGTAGTCGAGAAACGCCCTGTAATACTTCCTGATATAGTAACCTGTTTTTTCCATCCTTCTTTTCCAATGTGCGGTATTTTAGACAAAAATAAAGCAGCGCCGAAGATTCTTCGCCCTGCTTCACATTACTTCACTTGATATATTGGTTTTACAGGCGAGCCGGATGTCATGTAGCCATGAAGATGCGATTCGCTAAAAAATCAGTATATGAACACAATATTTGATAATCATTTACTTTTGAATAGAGATTCAAGATGCCGGATCTTACAAGGATAACCACCGTTCTGGTACTCGCAGTCATCCCAATAGAAACAATTTACAGAACAAATCGTCTTGCTCTCATAAGAGTCTGCCGACGGGAACTGTTCCGCACTGGTCTGCGCAAACTTGCGTAATTTTCTTTTTTCTATATACGAATCCAGCTTGCTCTTGTCCAGCATCTTTACAGTAATCAATTTCGCAAGGCTTCTGGAAGCCTTTGACTTTGGTTTATCGATGATGAACGGCCTTAGATTCTTCACTGATTCAGGCACACCTTCATCATATTCGACATACCCCCAATAGTCTATATCCACCGAAAGGAGCTCTGCAGCGGCTGTTTTAATAGAAGCACCCTCCTTTATTTCATCGGGTCCCATCACCATATTCAGAATGAGTTTCGGACGAAAACCCGATACGATATCCTCCATCTCATCTGAAACATTCTTGCTGATCTTGCTTGCTTTTTCTATCAAATCCTCCACAGGATCATTGAACTGCTTCAAACTGTTCAGCCCCTCAACATTGAGCAAATTCAACACCTCTTCATTTTTGCTGAACGCCTGTTGCAGCTTTCTCAACAAACATAGCTTGATGAAATCATAGCTTTCCTGAATCGCCGTCGGTTCGGGAGTGGTGACGACGATACCTTCATCCACAGCGATGAAAAAATCAATGACATTCATTGAAGCACCTGCGCCGAGATCAAGAATTGTATAATCCGCGTCCAATTTCTTCAGTTCTCGTATCAAACGCAACTTTTGCGAATACTTTGGATTGGCAAGTCCCAATATTCCAGATGCGCCACTGATCATCTTCAACGATTTGATCGGAGTATCGAGAAGTATATCTTCAAGACTATCTCTCTGCAATGTATAGTAATCGAAGAAGGTGTATTGAGGCTCCAGAATGCCCATGCAGGTATGCAAATTCGCACCGCCAAAGTCCGCATCGACAAGGATGACATCATTACCCAAAACAGCCAGTGCGATCCCCATGGAAGCAGAGGTAACGGTTTTACCGACCCCACCCTTTCCACTTCCAATTGCAATCACTTTCTTTTCACTATGATGATTTATCTCCGGATTGAAGAGAGATTTTAGCTCCTCAACCTGTTCGGCCTGAATCCACTCACCTTCATCTTCAAGCCAAACCTGATCATTTGATGAAAATTCACCATCCTGAATGAGACCTTTCAGCTCATTTCGATCTAGAGGTCCATATTGTTTCTGTTGATTTCTTACCAGCAAGCTCCCCAACATATATCAATCCCTCATTTTTGCATCTCCCCCGAAATCAATTCTTCATTTTTACAGTTTACAATGAATATCACCGTAAAGTGCAAATCTTATGCCATTGAATTAGTGATTTAACATGAAATGTTCAATATCCTTGAATACATGCTCAAGTGGCCCACTGCTCAATGTTGTCGCTGGCAAAGAATCCAGAAAAACCCTGCCATAAAACTTATCGATCAGTCGTCTGTCAAAAATGAGAACGAAACCGGTATCTGAGCGGCTTCGGATCAATCTACCAAAACCCTGTCTCAATTTGATAACAGCTTGAGGGACTGAGTATTCCATGAACGCATTACCACCACTCTGTCTTATTGCTTCAACGCGGGCTTCTACCACCGGTTCCGTCGGTACCTGAAAAGGTAATTTTGTAATGACCACTGACTGAAGAGATTTTCCGGGAACGTCTACGCCTTCCCAGAAACTGTCCGTCGCAAAAAGAACAGATGTCTCATTCCTTCTGAATTTTTCCAGCAGTCGATGCCGGTTGTCACTGCCCTGCTTCAATGCAAGAATACCATCCGCAGCCAGCTCTCTCTCCATTCTTTGGAACACATAATTTAACAATCCATACGAGGTAAATAGAATAAACGCACGTCCACCCGAAAGAGAGACTGCTCTTTTTAACAACTCAAGTAGCTCCTGCTTATAAGCCTGACTGTCCGGAGATGGTATATCTCCGGGAATTCCAAGGATCACCTGCGCTTTATAGTCAAATGGTGCCATTAGTTTACTGCACATGATTCGTTCCTTTTTCACCAAATCCAGGCCGATTCTGTGCATAATGAAATCAAATTCGCCCCGATCCCGAAATCCGGAGACACTGAGAGTCGCCGAAGTCATGACGACAGTGTTCATATGATCGTAAACAGTCTCTTGCAATATCTCATTGACCTCAAGTGGGGATATTTTAAGCCTCGTTACAGATGAAGGTTTTGACTCGATCCATCGGATATTCGTTTTATCCTCTTCAAACAGGATCTGTTCCATAACCTTACATGAGGTCGACAAGCGGTCTGACTGCGCCTTTATATCAATGAGCAGAGACACAAAGTCATCGCTTATCTCTATTTCAGTATCTCGAAAAGTGTCTATGATCCTGTTCAACTCTGTACAAAAGCGCGTCATTTCACGAATCAGTGTGCTGAAATGATCTTCCACCGGCTGCCACAATATGTCACTTTTTATCGATGCTATGATCCGCAACTTGATTTCACCGAAATCATCTGGTCTCGCTGCTTTTGATAGTTCAGCGATTGCGTCCATGGCAGCATGAGTCATCCCTTCCAAACTCACCACTACCGGCGATATCTTCTGTTCAACAGTCGCTGCCAAATCATTCAATTTTTGCAGGTTGCTTTTTTTCCTTAAGCTATCCAGCTTTCGCTTTAACAGGGGTAAAAACCCCCTTGGCATATCTCCTCTTTTCTGCCTGTATAATCTCCGTAATATCCGTATGGCGCCCATTCTGGTCACACCCGCTCCCAGGTAGCTTGTGGCAACGGATTCAATATGATGGGCTTCATCCAGGATGAGCCTTTTATAAGGAGGGAGTATCGACAAATTCGAGGCGATTCTTCGAACGGCAAAATCGGCAAAAAGCAAATGATGATTGGCTACAATGATGTTTGCATTTACAGCTTCTCGTCGAGCCTTGTTCACAAAGCACTGGCCGTAAAATGCGCACTTCGCCCTGCTGCACGTATCGCTTTCTGACGCAATCTTCTCCCATACCTTGAATTTGGGCAAGAAATTCAGATCAGATTTACTGCCATCTTTCGTCGTCTTAACCCACTCCAGTAGCATATTCATCTCTTCATCTTCGTCTGTATCGATCAGAAGCCCCGGTTCATTCTCTATCTCCTTCACCTTGCGCATACAGACATAATTGCTTCTACCCTTTACCAGCACTGCCTTGAATTCTGTTTCCAAAACAGTTCGAATGAGGGGGATATCTTTGTTTATGATCTGTTCCTGGAGATTGATCGTGTTCGTAGAAATCACACATCTTTCCTTATTCATGACAGACCAGTGCACAGATGGCAGCAGATATGCCAGCGTTTTGCCGATTCCAGTACCAGCCTCAATGAGCGCAATTTTATCTTTATTGAACGCTTCGCAGACAGTTGCAAGCATCTCAATTTGACCATCTCTGAATTCATACCCCTTCAGGTGTTGAGAAAATTCACCATCAGGTTCCAGTATGGCACCAATCTCTCTCTCATTTAGTTGATGCACCTTCTGTTTTTCCAGCGGTTCGACAATCACATAGATATCATCGACTTCATTATTCACAATATAGCTGCAAATCCCCCGCCTCTCGAGATCCGACGATATGTGCAAATCATTCTGAGAGGGGTGCAGCGTTCCTGAAGGATGGTTGTGAATGACAACATCTACAGAATCCGGCAATCGGCTGATCGCAATCACCGCGGCTTTATTCCCTCGCGCAAGCACATCGATGGTTTCCACCACATTATCATTGTTCAATGAGCCTGCAAAAAAGACTTCATTTTCATGGGAATCGCTAATAGCTTCCCGCATATCCATGATCACATCAGCTGACAAATATTTATTCACGCTGCTCATGATTCAAAACAATGATAGTTGTGATGAAGAAACCAATGGGCGTGCGTCAAAACCCTCTTTTTGAAGATAACGGGCAAACTGTTTGAACCCATGCGTCAAATAGATCACCTTGGGGGAGGCGCGCTTTGCATAATCGATCAATCCGTTAAAATCAGCATGATCGCTGAGGGGAATTGCAACATCCGCTCCATATCTATATCTAGCGCTGGAATCGACTGCCCATCCGGTAACCACGGCCTTGTTGGTTGCTCCTGCATATCGCTTTTCAATCCAATTTTTCATATGCGCTGGCAGCAGCATCACACGGCCCCTTAAATCCTCATTTTCATATTTTTTTATGTTTTTAAACAAAACACCATGATTTTCATAAATTTTAGCCATGTCATATATTGTGGTATAGACGCTCATTTGATAGCCGCGATCTCCCAATATCTTCAGCAATTCTTGTCCCTTCCCCAGCGTGTAACAATAAATAACAGGGACCAATCCTCTATCGAAAGAGTCTTCGATGTAGTTAATGAGCATTTCGATGATCTCCCACCTGGGTGGAAATTGATAGCGGGGAAGTCCGAACGTACATTCCATAATCAATATATCTGCAGGGCGGATCTCAATGCGTTGCATGGTCTCGCTTCTCGCGGTATTGAAATCACCCGTATACACAAAGCGGACGCCATCCCTCACAATCTGTATTTGCGATGCACCAAGCATATGTCCTGATGGAAAGAGTTCGACCTCCAAATCATTCAATCGGTATGGCGTATGATACTCAAGCGCTATACTCTCAGTGCGACCGCATCTTTTTTCGAACAAACTGATCGTCGCTGGCGTCGCAATTATTTTCTGATGCTTGCTGATGTGATCGGCATGCGCATGAGATACATATGCAAACGGCATTTTTTTTGAGGGATCAAGCCACAACGGGGAGTCTGTAATTCGAATACCATTTTTAAAATATTCAAACAAGTAAGATTCCATCCTTTTTCATCATATCAAGGATCATTGTACGCAAAATTCTTCGGTTGTCATCCGTCAATTCGACAACCATTACATCTTCTCTCTTTCTGATATTATTAAAGAAAACTTCATTGGCCAGTGCGATGGATCCAATGAGCGGCAGATTTGAATTGAGCACGATTTGGACAATGCGTCTGAATGAATCGGACAGTATTTCCATTTTCCCGATCTCATCGATGACCACCGGTCTTTTATCCATAATCGCATTTTCTACCGAGCGAACGGCAACCTTTTCGAGGTCATTGATATTGACTTTGTACTTGCCGACGCTCTTCTTTCCCGGATATTTAACATGTGCAAGTATACCAGTATCGCCCTCCATGGTAATGATCCTGAACCCGATTCGCTTTTTATCTTCCAGAATATGCTGGGTGTAAAATCCACTCCATTCAGCCTGGGTCGCAGAGATAATCTCTCTAATAAAAGTCGTTTTTCCAATACCCGGCTTACCGGTAATCAATATTTTCATTCCTTACATTCCTGTGCTTACGCAAGCCTCATAAAACCGCATCTATTATCGCTGTCATTCACTTAAAAATACAAAGGATAAAATTTCCTGTTCGGCGTCAATTGCCATGCAATGCACGGGAAATGAAATTGATCCAGGATCTTCAATAAATAGTTGAATGCACTCTTTTCGTTTGTAGAAAATGCATCCCAGTCAATATCAGGTGCAAGATATAATTCAATATCACCATGACTCGGCCTGTCAACACTGTAACCGATTGCCACATTGAGAAAATCCGGCCAGAATTCACCCGGAAAATCCTTTTCAGCGTCATATGACAGCCAGAAAGTCATTCCTGTATAATCATTAATATAATGCGTTTCATCATCCACAAAATCTGAGGGGGTATAGCTGAACTTCAGTTTAAACCTATCCAAAAAGGGCATTTTCTCGCCCAGCAATGGAGAAAACGCGCCTAATGCATTTGCTGATAAATCGGCGACACTAAATCCCCACTCTTCAAAAAAACTATCATAAATCTCTATCTCCAGCATGAAAAGGAAACTTGCCAGGGGGCCGCTAAGCCGGCTTGTCTCTCTGCTGAAACCGATCCATTCGCTCAGACCGGTCAGAAGCCTCGAAATGATTTTGCTGGAATAAAAATGTCCCAGTTTATCCATGTGGCCATAAAGGCTATCGTTCCATCCAAAATCCCAGTAGCCACTGGTTCTCTTATATCCTCGATAAAAGTGAAAACCTGTTCTCTTCTCCTGCCACCACGCCTCTCTGAATGGTTGATATAGCAACCAATTCGTCAATCCCAGTCCGGCGACGCTGGCAACAAGTCTTGTCTTGTCCGGCGACCTATCAAGTATGGAGTTACTGCTATCCGGGGAATGTATTTGTGCTACGCTAAATTGATCGCAATAATTAGCGTTTTGTGCTTTTGTGATTGAAGACAATCCCATCAAGGCAGGAAAAATCAGTATGACCGGAAGTCTTATTTTCTTACCCTGCATCATTTCGCACTTTGCTGGATGAAACCGCTAAACCGGAATTCTATGCTTTCACTGATAATCTTCTTTGACCAGAATCATTCATGATTTGATCAAAAAGCAGAATAAAAATAATATCAGGAATAATAGACTAAAAGTCAAGCTATTTTTGGTACAAAAATATCTTTGACATTTGAAATAAAATCCCTATATTTGGAAAGTTTAAAATACACTTTGTAAATCATGCTGTTAACAATGAACGATGACCTCTTAAATTATACTAAAAAAGTACTCGACGAAGAGAAAGACTTTATCGTGCCTATTAAAAAGGTCTGGCTAAAACTGAGCCTGCTGGGCAAGGCTGACCAGCTCTCTTTTGAAGAATTTTCGCATATCCTGCACCAGGACGAGCGATTTGAAGTCTTTGATGAATCGGACTCAGGCGCCGACGACATCCTCGCTGAGAACAAGGATGATCTGGAAGAACTTGGGTACTATTTTGGGCCACGAGTCATGCTAAAGAGCAGACGTCCCTCGCGAAAAGAGATCGGTAATATTCTAATCAACAAGACAGAGCAGATATTTGACAACTTAAAAAAAGCATGGGATATGCGCCCTGAAGATGAAGAGGAAGAGGATCAACTTTTACATGCGCTGGCGAGCACACAGAAATTGCTAAGAACGCTGGAACGCGAATTCCCCGGTCCCGAGAAAATTCCGATTAAAAAAAAGAAATAGGCTTCCGTTTTTACCCACTTGTTCTACGATAAATTCAGTGATGGTTTCGGAGACATATCAAACGTAGACCGTTCTCCTCTCTTCAGGTAAAAATGTCCGGTGCATGCGATCATCGCAGCATTATCCGTACAAAGCGATGGCGGGGGGATGAAAAGTGTGAACTCCTCGGCGTCACATCGGCGAATAAACATCTTTCTCAAATAGCTGTTGCTCGCGACACCACCGGCGAGAGCGATATTATTAATTTTCAAATCCCTTGCTGCACGAATTGTCTTATCAACCAACACCTCTACCAATGCTGCCTGAAAACTCGCCACGATATCTTTTTGATGCTTCCTGAGTAATTCGGGTTTATTTTTTTTGAGATAGTAGAGAACCGCTGTTTTCACACCGCTGAAGCTGAAATCATAATTATCCTCTTTTAACATGGGGCGCGGGAATGCAATAAATTTTTCATCCCCTTCCTCCGCCATTTTATCGATAAGCGGTCCACCGGGATAGCCAAGATCCATCATCTTCGCGACTTTATCATAAGCCTCGCCTGCCGCATCATCTCTTGTCTTGCCGAGCACTTCGTATTCGCCCAGTTTTTTCACATGTACCAACTGAGTATGTCCGCCTGATATAATGAGCGATATAAAGGGTGTGCGTATCTCTGATTCATTTACATAATTCGCAAATATATGACCCTCAATATGATTCACGCCTGTCCATGGTATATCCCGTGAATAGGCAATTCCCTTCGCGAAATTCAGACCGACAAGAATCGAGCCAACAAGCCCCGGTCCATACGTCACCGCAATACCTTCAATCCGCGACATCGTCATATCTGCCCGCTCGAGTGCGCGATTGACGATCGGCACAATAAGCCGTATATGCGCTCTCGAGGCTAACTCCGGCACGACGCCCCCATATCTTGTATGCACTTCCTGCGACGCCACAATATTCGACAAAATGCCATCATCAGTGAAAACTGCGGCTGACGTTTCATCGCACGATGTCTCTATTCCCAATACAACCATTTTTACTCATCTTTTTTTCTTGATGATTGCTCTGAAGCGTTCCGGCTTCACATCCTTTATCCTGACCCCATCCGGCTTGTCGATGTAAGCGAGAAAGTACTCACCCGATCTGCCAACGATCTTCTCATAATCAAGATAAGCAAAAACACTATCTTCCGTTAGAGGCAGCAGAACATCGACGCCTCCAACAAGAGTCAAATTCAAACTTGATGGAATCACGGTGACACCTATATTTTCCGGCTTATTGATGATATTGAGGGACAAATTCGTAAATGGCTTCTCCATCAACTTCTGAACATCTGCGATGAGATAAATATCCTGATTTTGAACCCATACATTGTCAACATTAATTTTTTCAAGTATCAACTTCTTTTTTATATCACCACGAATTTTTTTAAAGCTCAGTGTTTCTGTCGCCACGCTGGTAATGCTGTTCAATTTAGATTTCGCACCTGTAATCCTTATCGTATCGGGAGAAAGCCTGGCATCGATGACAGAGTAACCGGGAATGGTCTTGATCTCCGCTCTCAATTCAATCGGGACATCCTTATGATCGATGTCTTCAACGATCACACGAATGGAGTCCGGCTTGAGTATGCTCATGATTTCCAGGTTGCTCGCCCTCGGAAACCGGATATCATCCTTTTTTAACGGAATAGTCATACTCTCTTTGATGTTGGCCAGGTCTATGTGATAGACAAATCGACGACCGAGAATAAGTGAGAGAATTTCACTTCCCTTCCCCCAAACCGATACTTTTACATGCGATGGGATATCATTTGTGATCAATTTTTCTGACGGCACATTGGATAGAACAATCGGTATCTTTAATGAGTAGGTATAATTATTTTCTGTCTTGACAAAAAACCAGATGAAAACTGCTAGAAGGACAACTAATATTTTAATTCTGAGATTTTTCAGGATTAATTGACGCATTTCACCTTGACCGGACGATTGTTCAATTTTCTAAATATTCATCACGATAAGAAAAAATAGGGTATTAAGCGAATCGCCTATTACCCTATGTTTTGCGATTAATGAAAATTCGTGTCTATTTATAAGATTGGGTAATAACTTTACCGATACTGAGTTCCCCGTTATCAATTCGAATATTAAAACCACACTCCGGATTTGTACACACCCATGCTTTGTACATTATTGACGCACCTTCCCGTCCGTAGTCCGACAAGGGAATAAGTACGCCTGATGAACACTTTTGACATTCGGGATAGACTGTCTCCATTTGAAACCTCCCCTCACAGTTGATTCTAATGACAGATAGAATGCGCAGTGCGCGCATCTTCTTTTAAAGAATGATCAATCCTTCACAACCCATACTTTTATTTTTGCCTCTACATCCGTATGCAGCTTGATCGGAATATCGTAAATACCCAGGGCTTTGATGGGCTCTTCCATGATTATTTTCTTCTTATCTACATCAAAACCCTTTTCCTTCAATAACTCAGCGATATCCTGAGAAGTTATCGAACCAAACACCTTGTCTTCTTCTCCAACCTGAACAGATGCGGTGCAGGAAACTTTTGACAATTCTTCTGAAAGCTTTTCCGCAGCGATCTTATCCCGGTCTTTCTTAATTTCCTGTTGTCTTTGCTCTTCTTCCAAACGTTTCATATTCTTTTCGTTTGCAATCAGAGCAATGCCCTGAGGAATGAGGTAATTTCTGGCATAGCCCGGTTTCACTTCCAGAAGTTCACCAACGTTTCCCAGATGTTCAACATCTTTTCTTAATATGACTTTCATTAGGATATTCCTTTGCTAATTCAATTATCTGGTCATTTCAGCGATATAGGGAATCAAGGCCAAATGTCTCGCTCTTTTGATTGCGTGAACAAGCTGTCGTTGATGTTTAGCACATGTTCCTGATGTACGCCTGGGAATGATTTTCCCCTGCTCTGTCGTAAAACGCGACAATTTTTTATCTTCTTTGAAGTCAATATAGACAACATTATCTTCGCAAAACCGACAGATTCTTTTCTTCTTCATCATGATAAATTATATCCTCCAAGATTAAAATTTCATATTTCGGTAACCAAAATCGAATTCATTTGATGCATCTTCGTCTTTATCTTGTTTATCTTCCTGAGTGACGTCGATGCGCTCCTCCTCTATGGATGATCCACTTTCTGACTCTACCTTTTCTGACTGATCATTAGTGTCATAAGAATCAAAATCAGTATCATCCACTGAAGAACCCTTGCGATCCAGAAATTGAATGCGACGTGCCTTAATTTCTACAACATTGTGACTTGATCCATCATCGTTTCGCCAATTCCTGCTTTGCAGCTCGCCGTCTACGATAATGGCGCTGCCACGTTTCAGATTTTCGAAGCAGCTTTCCGCAAGCTTATACCATGCAACGACGCCAACGTAGCACACGTTCTCGCGCCATTGTCCACTGTTATCCTTGAATTTCCTGTTTGAAGCAATGAAGAAATTGGCAACAGGGGTTCCATTTGTCGTCTTTCTGAAAGAAGGATCACATGTTAAATTTCCTGCTATAATGATATTATTCACATCCGGCATCTTAAGATTTAACATACGCATCTCCTAACCATTTTCACCATAATTCTTCACATCGAAATCTATTTTTTCTCATCATCGTCCTGCGTCTCAGTCTCCTCTGTCTTGGTCTCTTCCGCCTCGACGACTGGTTCCGCAACGATGGCATCGGATTCAGCTTTCTGCTCTTCTTCAGGTTCAGGTGTATCTTCCTTTTCCTCCGCCGGTGCTTCCTTGAGCGCTTCTTCCTTCACAACCTTCTCTTTCTCCATTTTCTGTTCCCGCAATTCAAGCGCCTTCGGTGGCAATACAGTCGTGAGGTATCTCAGAATATTTTCATCCAGGCTATAATCTCGCTCAATAACGCTAATGACATTGAAGTTTGACGACTGAAAAATAATCTCAACATAATAACCATACTGGCGTTTCTTTATCTCATATGCCAAGCGCTTTTTACCCCACCGATCGACATCTAAAATCACGCCGCCATTATTCTTTATGTTCCTCTGAATTTTTTCGATGGTGTTGTCAATTTCCTCATTTTTCAACAAGGAATCAATCACAATAATTGTTGAATAGGTTCGCAATGTTTCACCTCCTCAATAAGTAATCTAAAATAGCGGTGCTATCACCAAAGCAACCACTGACATTAATTTTATTAAAATATTTAGCGATGGACCGGCTGTATCTTTAAAAGGATCACCCACTGTATCTCCAACCACAGCCGCTTTATGTGCATCCGATCCTTTACCTCCGAACGCACCGCTCTCTATATATTTTTTCGCGTTATCCCATGAACCTCCTGCGTTCGCCATGAAAATGGCCAGCAATACACCAGACACGGTGACGCCAGCCAGTACTCCGCCGAGCATCTCCGGCTTTTTCAGAACAAGTCCGAAAAACACAGGCGTCAAGACTGCGAGCAGGCCTGGAGCGATCATTTTTCGAATCGCGGCAGACGTTGAAATATCGACGCATTTTGCATAGTCTGCCTTAGCCTTACCTTCAAGAAGTCCATCTATCTCTTTGAACTGGCGCCGCACTTCTTCGATCATATGAAAGGCCGCCTCTCCCACTGCTTTCATTGCGAAGGATGAAAAGACAAATGGAAGCATACCACCGATTAACAGTCCCGCCA
>JAZBPW010000096.1:0-2131 GCA_036351795.1 Candidatus Zhuqueibacterota bacterium
GCAAGGATGGATTGGGATCCTTTGGGTTGACCGAGCCCGGAGCCGGATCCGATGCCGGCGGCACGAAAACCACGGCAGTGAAAGAGGGCGATCACTGGGTGATCAACGGCAACAAGTGTTTTATCACCAATGCGGGTGTCGCCCGCGTGCTGGTGATCACCGCGAAGACAGAAAAGATCCCCGGCTCCCGCGGGATCAGCTCATTTCTCGTCGACCGTGACACACCGGGATTCGTCGTCGGCAAAAAAGAGGATAAAATGGGCTTGCGCGGTTCGGATACGCGCGAACTCGCGCTCGAAAATATGCAACTGCCGGCGAGCAAACTGCTTGGAAACGAGGGAGAGGGTTTCAAGCAGTTCATGATCACACTGGATGGCGGACGCATCTCCATCGGTGCGATGGCGCTCGGATTGGCGCAGGCTGCCTTCGATTGCGCGCTGGAATTCGCCAAAACCGAAACGAGCGCCGGTGTCCCTGTGGCCGCCTCACAGTCGGTGCAATTCAAACTGGCCGACATGTATACGAAAATACAGAACGCGAGACATCAGATCTACTACGCCGCGCGGCTCGAGGACGCGCATCAGCGATTCACTGTCGAATCCGCCATGGCCAAACTGTACGCGTCCGAGATCGCCACTCAGGTGGCCTACGACGCCATCCAGATCGCGGGTGACAGGGGGGCTTCCGACTCACTGCCCCTGGAACGCATTTACCGGGACGTCCGTTTGTGCGAGATCGGCGAAGGGACGTCGGAAATCCAGCGGCTCGTCATTGCCAGGAATTTGCTCAACTCGTAATCTCAGGTTAAAGAAATTCTTAATCCGGAACGTTCATTGCATATATGATCAAATCACACAGACTAGGCGAATGCACACTCTATTTTCTCCACGACGGTAATTTCAAAGTCGATTGCGGCTCCTATTTCGGCATCGTGCCGAGGGTGATGTGGGAAAAGATGGTCGAATTCGACGAATTGAGCCGCTGTGCGCTTCATCTATGTCCTTTACTCGTCGTCACGCCGGAACATCACATCCTCATCGATCCCGGCATCGGGGATAAATTCACCGACAAACAGATCCGCATATACGGGATCGACAGATCCACCACATTGCAAAACTCATTGAATGAAATCGGATTGTCGGCAGACGATATCGATATCGTGATACCAACGCATCTGCACTTCGATCATTTCGGCGCCGCGACACGCTACGATGAAAACAGCAGCACCGTTCCGGTGTTTGCCAACGCCCTGCACTACATTCAGAAAGGAGAGTGGGAGGAAGCCACACATCCGGACGAGAGAACCAAAGGCACCTATTTCCTTGAAAATTATGTGCCACTTGAATCACATGGACTGGTCCGCTTCATTGAGGGCGATACTGAAATTTCCCCGCATGTGAGCGTGGAAGTGACTGGCGGACACACCAGGTGGCATCAGGCTGTATTTATCAGGAGCCAGGGAGAGACGGCGGTCTACCTCGGTGATATCCTCCCCGATGTGAATCATCTGCAGATCGCCTATGTCGCTGCCATGGATCAGTATCCCGTGGAGATGATGCAGCGGCGGCGGGAGTATTATCGAAAAGCGATCGATGAAAAGTGGCTACTATGTCTGGATCACGATCCAGACCATCGTGCCGGACATCTGAGCTATGATGGAAAGAGATATCATTTTGAAGCGATTCTATGAAGGGAAAACATCTACTAAGGAGGAAAGCCTATGAGCCTCGATGACAGGCTGGTCAATGCAGCCGTATTTGGCGCTGCGGGAAAGATGGGGAGCGGCATCGCGCTGCTCCTTGCGCACGAAATGGTCCTTCTCAAACGCAAACCGGAATTCGCGGGTGCGCATTTTCGGTTGAATCTGATCGACACAAGTGAAGCCGGTCTTGAGGGGCTGCTTCAATACCTGAAAGCGCAGTTCATCAAGAAGGCGGAGAAATCCACAATACTCCTTCGCGACATATACGCCGACAGGGATGATCTTGTGGAAAACGCCGAGATCATCGATGCGTATGTCGATGACGTGATGTCGATCCTGAGACTGGGAACGGATCTGAACATGGCTTCAAAATCCAGCCTCATCTTCGAAGCCATTGTCGAAAATATCGATATCAAGATCGATCTGTAC
>JAZBPW010000097.1:0-21523 GCA_036351795.1 Candidatus Zhuqueibacterota bacterium
ACTGATTTTGGGTGCGGTATTCCAAAGGAAAACCTTGCCAAGATATTCGATCCGTTCTACAGCACGAAAGGTCAAAAGGGAACGGGACTGGGCCTGGCGGTGGTGTGGGGGATCATTGAAAAGCATAACGGCAAAATTGAAGTCAAGAGTGAAGTCGGCAAGGGTACGATATTCACACTCAAATTGCCGGTAAATGACAGTCCCGCCGAAGAGACATCGAATGAATAACAATCGTGACATACTGCTGATTGAGGATGAACAGGTCGTCGCCGGAGCAGCGCGACGCATTCTGATTTCAGAAAAATATCATGTTGATATCGCTGAAACCGCAGAAGCGGGTCTCGAAAAGCTGAAAACAGGGAGTTACAACCTGATCCTGAGTGATCTCATGCTGCCGGGAATGTCGGGCATCGATTTTCTTTCAGAAGCCGGGAAAATCAGGGAGGACATTCCTGTGATCATTATCACTGGATACGCATCGCTGAAGAACGCGATCAAGTCATTTAAAACCGGCGCGTTTGATTTCATTCCCAAACCCTTTGATTTTGAAGAGCTGGCAGCCGTTGTGTATCGCGCGACAGCCAGTTTAGATCTCTCTGAACAAAGACATCATGACCGGTTGGAAGGAGAAATTTACTCTCTTGGAATGCACTCGTGGGCACGGCTCGATAAAGAGAGAATGTTCACCATCGGCGTCGGTTCAACGATTGCTACTTGCATGGGCACGATAAACTCTGTAGAATTGCCCGCAATCAATGATGAGATTTCCCAGGGGAACCTGTGCGCCCGAATCGTTTCTCAGGGATATCTGAATCACATGGTGTGGGCGCCGTTAAGCGGAAAAGTCGTCTCTATCAACGAGCAGGCTGATAAAGACCCTGCAATTATCGACAGGACACCTTACTCCGAGGGCTGGTTGATGAAAATTATCCCGACAAATCTCGAAAAGGATATAGAAAATTTGACGCGACTCCAGTCGCAATGATGCTGACACTCTCATTTAGAATGGATTTAAAATGGAAATAAACGTAAATAAAGTACTCAATGGAAGGAGATATCATGGTCGTCCTGATTCTGATCATTAGTGTTATTCTTTTTATTCTCGCCGACGCCGGTCTGCGATTTCTGCTGAAAAAACGTGAGCAAGCCAAAACCCAGAAGGAGAGAGAGGAAGCTCTTGATATCGGACTGAGACTCGACTTCACCGATGAAGCCCAGAGTCTGAAGCGCGTCTCCGTAGATCATCCCAAAGCACGAATTCTGGCGGTGGATGATGAAGAAGTCATACTGGACAGTTTCCGCAAGATCCTCGTCATCGCCGGCTATTCCATCGACACGGTTGAAACAGGTCCTGAGGCCCTGGGACTTATCAAGAAAAACGATTATGACTTTGTATTCACGGATCTGAAAATGCCAGAAATGGATGGTGTTGAGGTCACAAAAGCGGTGAAACATCTCAGGCCAGACATCGATGTCATCGTCATCACCGGGTATGCGACAATTGAATCGGCGGTGGAAACCATGAAATATGGCGCCATGGATTATGTTCAGAAACCGTTTACCCAGGATGAATTGATCGATTTCGTGAACAAGTCACAAATCCGCCGTCAGGATAGAATAGAGAAGACGACGAAGCCAAAGGTTCATTTGATCACGCCTTCGCTGAGTGAATCCAAATCCAGCCATGAATTCAACGTGCCCGCAGGTGTATTCATCACACCCGGCCATACCTGGGTCCGAATCGACTTGAATGGTCTGGTGCGTGTGGGCATGGATGATTTCGCACAAAAAATACTTGGAACATTCGATGAGGTCACACTGCCTGAAAAGGGTGTAAAAGTGAAAAAAGGCGACATACTGTTCTCAGTCAAACAGGGCTCACGTCGTCTCGATTTTCCGGCACCGCTCAGCGGAAAGGTGACAACGCCCAACAGTACACTCACGGATCATGTCGAATACATGAACCTCAAGCCGTACGAATTGGGATGGATTTGTAACATCGAACCCGCAAATCTGAATGATGATCTGCAGGCTTTCAAGATCGGTGCGGATACAGTCGAATGGTATCAGAAGGAGATCGATAAATTTCATGACATCATCAAGACGATCAGTTCTGATATATCAGAAACTCGTGATGGAGATGACGCACAAGATATGAATGACGAAATGTGGAAAGCCTTCAACAAAACCTTTGTGCACAAAAAGTTTGATTGATCTTCCGAAGAAAAAGTTTATGAGATGTCGAAAAATGATGGTACGACAGAACAGGATGATGATAAACACAATGGTTGAGCGATTCCACACACGGGATCGCTCAACGTGGTTTCTATTTATTCAGATTATATTTTTTAAGCTTGTTGTAGAGAGTCGTGCGATCGATCTTCAATATTTCCGCTGTCTTTGAGATCTGCCAATCCGTCTGCTTTAACACACGCAGTATTTGAGACTTTTCCGCCCCCTCCAGACTGAAATCATGCGAATCAAGCGACGCGTCTCGATCGCGAAACGGGAAAGAGAAATGCTTCGGCTCTATCAAATCCCCTTCGCACACCACGATTGCCCGCTCGATCACGTTTCTCAGTTCCCGTATGTTTCCAGGCCAGTCATAGGTCAACAGTGTTTCCATGGCTTCACTGGAGACATCCGTTATCGGCTTTGCCATGGACTGTACATATTCATTGAAAAAGTAACGCGCGAGAAGCGGGATATCCTCCCGGCGATCCCGCAAAGCCGGCATATCGATGGTAATTACATTCAACCGGAAATAGAGATCCTCCCGAAATTCTCCCGATTTCACCGCTTTTTCAAGGTCCTTATTGGTTGCACTGATCACGCGAAAATCCACATCAATGGTCTTATCACTGCCGAGACGTGTGATCTGTCTGGTTTCGAGCACCCTTAGCAGATCCATCTGCATTTTCATGCTGATGTTTCCGATTTCATCGAAGAAGATCGTCCCCTTATCCGCTCTTTCGAGTTTGCCAATATGCATCCTCTCCGCTCCGGTATATGCCCCCTTCTCATGACCAAAGAGTTCGCTCTCCAGCAGAGTCTCCGTCATACCACCGCAATTGATGGAAATGATAGGGGCATATCGCCTTGGGCTATTGCTATGGATGGCCCGGGCAATCAATTCCTTTCCCGTACCGCTCTCACCGCGAATCATCACAGTACTATCCGTTTTGGCGACTGATGCAACCATTTTCAAGACACGCTTGAGCTGCGGTGAACTCCCGATGATATCATCAGGAGTGGTTAAATCCTCAATTCTCTCGCGAAGCTGGATGTTCTCTTTTGCCAGATTCCTTTTTTCCAGAGCATTCGTGACCACATGGGTCAAATGTTCCGGATCGATCGGTTTAGCGATATAGTCGAAAGCACCATCCTTAATCGCCTGGACTGCCGTCTCTACCGACGCAAAAGCAGTGATGATTATCGTTATCACATTCTTGTCAACGCTCAGTATATGGCGATTGAATTCGATGCCATCCATTCCGGGCATTTTGATATCCAGGAGCACAATATCCCATGTGTGCTGTTTGAATTTTTCAAATGCAGCGTCAGTATTTTCGGCAGTATCCACACAGTATCCATCTGCATGAAACCACTGGTAAAGTGAATCCCTAACCGAAAACTCATCATCCACAATTAAAATACGAATGTCCTTATTGGTCATACGATTTCCCTGAATATAAAAATCATTACCCGCAAAATCTCCTCTCAATCAATTCATATGTACATTGTAGGGTGCGTTCATATTTACCGGGAATTGAATGATAAAAGTTGTTCCCCTCCCCTCTTCGGAACTGACATTGATGGTGCCACCATGTCGCTCGACGATCCCGTAAACAACGGCAAGTCCCAGCCCTACGCTCTTTTGCCCGCTCTTCGTTGAAAAAAAGGGTTCAAAGATGTGCGGAAGCGCCTCCCTGGCAATCCCGGTGCCATTATCCTCTAATTCTATCTGTATCTTCTGTTCATCGTGAATTTCTTTCACTCTGATGAAAAGTTCTCCGTACTTCTCCGGACAGGCTTCGATGGCATTGATCAGCAACGCGACAGTCATCTGCTCCAGTGCCGACGGATCACAAAAGATAGTAATTTGCTCCGGTACGAACTCCCTGACAAGCCGGACATCTTTCATTTCAATACTGTGCTGCACGAGATCGATGCTCTTGTTCAACAAGGATTTCACATCGCACTGACACGATCTACCGATAGGTTTTTTCGAGAAAAGCAGCAGGTTTTGAACGATGTCGCCGCATCGCTTCGATTCATCCCGAATTATTTCTAAATTCTTCAGGCTTTCCCTGATCACCTCATTTGTCACATGGTTTTCGAGATTTCGGATCAGAAGCTTGGAATATGTTAGAATCCCGGATAAAGGATTATTGATCTCATGCGCCACAATCGCGGATAATTTTCCCATGGATGCCAGCTTTTCGGCGCTGATCAATTGATCCTGCGCCTCTTTCAGCTCTTTCGTTTTGTCTTTGACGCGATCCTCCAACGACTCGGACCACTCTTGCAGCTCTTTCTGGGCCCTCTTCAGTTTTCGCGTCATTTTATTGAATGACATTGCCAGCCTGTGCATCTCCTCCGGTGACTCGATATTTATGGTTGTGTCCAGATTGAGGTCCGCTACCTGGCGTGTACCGCGAATGAGCTCTGTGATGGGCCGCTGTATGTGCGTGTGTATGATACGCGCAAAGACAGCGGCGGCGAGAACCGCCAGGATCCCGAAAATTATGAATGAAAACAACCTCGCCTCAGCCGTGCTTTGCTGAAGTCTCCGAAGAGATATACTGACATCAAGAAAGCCCAGCACTCTCTGATCCGCCGGGTGAACATGGCATTCCGCATTCGAACAGTCGTTCGCGTTGTATATCGGATTGATCAGTCCGAGCATACGGCTTCCATCCCTGCTCTTCATTTCACGGAACCGGTCGTCGACCGCAATCGTCCCTTTGGCTCGCTCGCTGTCATGACAATAGATACAGCGCTGGTCATTGTCCGGAATAACATGATGAAGTTCGGTAGAATCGCTGCTGAACTCGATCCTGCCCACCTTGTTATATATCCTGATGCCTTCGATATATTTCACATTGCTCAGATCAGTCATCACACTGGAAAGTTCGTCACGCTGATTTCTCAACATACTGATCCGGGTTGCCTGCTTGATCAGGTCGCTCGCCTGTACCGCTTGCGTCCGAATGCAGCCCTCCATTCGCTTGGCAAAATAGAAATTATTCACATAAGTGATGATCCCAAGTACCAGAATAAGAAATGTCAATATCAGAACAAATAACTTGAAACTGACTTTTTTATACAGCTCAAAGATTTTATGCATAATGACGTTTTAAAGGAATCGGTCCTTTTACCTGTTTCCGTTATATCGCAAGTGTGCGGCGAACCGCTCTGCCGGTGTTATTCTTTCAAAGTAAAAACTCGACAGAAAAAAGAAAAAAGCCAGAATAACAACTTCTGACTTTTTTACATGCCCATTTATATCACGACATTTTTATTCGCCTTCTTCAGAAATCTGCTCGAAGTGCAGCGGGTGTTCCTCTTTGTAATCTTTTTCTTTCATCTTACCTGTAATACAGGTCGAATTCATGGGATAGACATGGGGATCCAGGAATTGAAAATAGAAATGCCATACCAATATCGCCAACGTCGCCAGAATCGCTTCGTAGAGATGAATGACAGTACTTACATCTGTGATCCATTTGGGCAGAAAGCGCAGCGATATGTTTTCGAACCAAAGGATGAAACCGGTGATTGACATCACGACTGTTCCCCAGATCAGCGCCCAGTATTCAGCCTTTTCGATGTAGTTATAGCGGTCGAATCTCGGTTTTTCACTGGCCAGGCCCAGATAATACCTGAACATCTGGATGACATCTGTGATATCCTTGAATGTTGGCAGCAAGGCTTTGAACTGTTCCTTGCCCCGTCTCGTTGTAATCAAATAAATAACATGATAAATGGAGAGACCAACCATCACCAGAGCTGCCAGACGATGCAGCCACGCTCTCACTTCAAACGCGCCTTCCCATCCCACGAGAGGGGCTGCCCACCAGGCTTCCGGATATTTGAGCACAAAGCCGGTATAGACAAGCAGTGTAAAACTTCCCATCAGGAGAAAATGCTGAATACGCTCATTGAAAGTCAATCGAACGATCTCTCCGTCCAGCATATCATCGAAATGCGTTTCCGGCTCACCCCTGAATTTCGCTGCAAATTTCTTGCGGAAATCAAGGCCATTGTGAATAATCATGCCGCCGATAACACCGAATATCAATGTCAGATAAAATATCGTCACGTAGTAGATGATCTTATCCGATTCCGGAGAGGGATAGACATGCACGGATCCCCGTGTAACTTGTGCAGACGCGCCCGGATGGCATTCGCCGCAGGTTGCAGCAAGATTATCGTCATGAATGGTCGATTCCGGATCGCTGGACGGTCGAATATTGTGAATACCATGGCAGCTGGCACAATTTGCCGATACAACCGAGCCGGCGCGCACAGCGAGTCCGTGATAGCTGTTCTGGTAACTCTCCACGACATTGTCCAGAAGTCCGTATCTATCGACGATGCGCGCGGCTTCATGACAATCCGCGCATAATGTCTGTGAAACGACAGCCGAATAGACGGCTGATGTCGGATCCGTATGTGGCTTGATCGCATGCTCGGCATGGCAGTCTGTACATACCGGATTATCCAGACGACCCTCCATCAAACCGGTGCCGTGAATGCTCTCAATATATTCATCATAGATATCGGCATGACACGCTGAACAGGTCTCAGGTATATTCAGTTTATTAATTTTCGACTTAGGGTGATTTGGCGCGTACAGTTCGTGGGCGCCGTGACAATCGCTGCACGAAGCGGATTCGGCGCTTCCCGACTCTTTGAGCTTTAAAAAATGAACGCTTGTCTCATAGAGTTCCGATGGATTTTCAATGGGAATATGGTGCCTCCGGACAAGACTTGGATTCGAATGACATGTGGCACACATTTCGGGTTGATTTAGCTTGGACGTCAGCGAGAGAGAATCCTGTCCTGCATAGACATAATGAGAAGAGTGACAATCCCAGCAATACGGTGCATCTCTGTCTCCTGCTGCAAGGGCTTCACCATGAAAGCTTTCCGCATACACTTCTTCAACATCATCGTGACACATGTTACAATCAGGATGTTCGAGCTCCTCTTCGTGAGGAATTTCTTCGATATTCATGTGGCAGTCCACGCAATCGAAGCCTCCGTGAACTGAATTGCTGAACATTTCAAAATCCACATAGAGTGAAACTTCAATCGTGTCGTCTACGACTTTTGCCAGATCTTCCTCCGCATGGCATTCCATGCATTCATCCGTCGTTACCTGCGCATGAACCATGCTCACTGTCAAAAGAGATACAAATAGTATCCCAATAATACCGTATCGGTGTCTCAAATCATTTCCTTTCCGTTACTCTACAGGACATACAACCCAATTACATGAACTGCTCAATCGAACCAATCAACTGATGTTTCGGCAATGACACATTCAACACATAAACCCGCGGCGGCAGCGCCGATACGACTATTCCAGACTACCACCCGGATGACACGCATAGCAGGATACACCACTCGTGCCCCCGAACAAATTGTCGCCATGGCATTGCTTACAATTGGCGAGTGATCCCATATTTTCTTCGATGTACGCACCGTGTGAATTCGGGTTATTGAATTCACTCCATTCCGGCTGATGCGGGTAGCTTTCATGGCAGCCGGAACCATAGCATCCGGCTTCTGCCTTGCCTCCATTGAAATCGACGCCATGACACTCTTTGCATGTTTCATATCCGGTTGCCAAAACTTTATTGCCATGAAAATCTTCGGAATTCGTTACATTCCAATCCTCTGGATGCGAGACATTCAACAATGGATTCTTGTCTTCCGAACAGAAGCTGAATATGGCGATCAGGATCAGAATGATTGTGAAAATCTTTACTGAGTTTTTCATCGTACTCCCTCGAAAATTATCTTCAGTCACTTATGAATGCATCGCATTCAGACACTTTATGCCATTATCAATGATGACATGCTGCGCACACGGGATCTCCCTGCGTATCTGAATGACAGCTGATGCATGAATCCAGATCCAGCCTGGCTGCCCTGGCATGTCCTCCGCCCGTGGTGGTATTCGACCAGTTCGCCCGTGAATGCGTACGGGGCATAACCATTCTCTGTCTGTGACAATCCATACAGAATGCCTGCTCTTCGTGACACGTCAGGCAGTTATCCTTGTTACCTCTGGCATGTATGCCATGGGTATACTCATAATTCAGAGGATGGACTTTGTGATCCAGATTGTCATTCTGATGACAATCGAGACACATGTTTTCATGGTGACATGATTCACATGAACTTTGATCCGTATATGAAGCCAAACCATGGTCTTTGTTCCAGCTCAGATTATGATCCACTGGTTTCAGATCTTCTGATTTTTCGTGACACACATAGCAGTAATCCGCGCTCATCGTCAATGGATGGCATGTCATACAATCCTGCATCGAGGGCAGATGCTTATCATGAATATTGTCGCTCTCTGCAACACCCTCGTGACATGCATCGCATGAGACATCTTTTTGTGCGTGTTGTTTATGTGAAAATTTTGCTATATATGTTGTAATTCTCGGATAAGCGATGGCATTGTCCGGATCTTTATGACAATAGGTGCATTCTTCTTCTTCATCGTGACAGGTGTAGCAGCCATCCATATCCGGCAGCAGGTTATCGGATGCCAGTTCACTCTCCCCGGCGGGATGACAATCCGTGCAGATTGCGCCTATCTCCTCGGCATGATATTTATGCGAAAAGATCAGCTCCAGTTCCTGTGCAAATAGAATGAAACTGATGACCAGAAGGACTGCCGCGATGGCACTAAATATGATGAACTTTTTCATAGTCTTCATCCTTTACCAGCTATAATGAATGTGATTCAATATCCGCGCATCACTGTCTTTAAAACGATTGGTCAGCCATTGCACTTCAACGTCCGCGGACCAGTGTTTCTTGAAACGATAGGATAGTCGCGCTGCATTTGCGATTTGATTATCAAACTCATAGATCTTTTCGGTCTTGTATCTCGAATAGTCGACATTTACCGATGCGATCAGATTCGGATTGATATCATAAGCATAGTCCAGAACAACGCCCAGTTGCTCTCCGGCATAGCCCGTCTCGTATACCAATCCGATACTACCGTTCGTGTTTCCAAAAGTCAGAAAAAGGCGATTGGCATTGTCATCATCGAATTGAATGAACTGATATATACCGCTGAGCAGGTAGTTTTGGGTCAGATTGTACGCCCATCCCAACTTATATTGATTATACCCATCCACATCAAATATCTGATAAAATGAATTCGCGTACACCTGTGGCTGCTGACTCTTGAATCCAAGTGATAGCGAGAGCTTCTGACTCAGGTAGTTGCGCGCTGAAACGAGCAATCGGTGAAGTTCAGAGTTTTCTGTGTTGTAATGCACCTGCGCGTGCAGATTTGTTCTTGGTATCAGTCTGCTTACAAGATTGGCTCCGGTGATCCCCCAGAAAGTATCCTCTTCATTCGCTTTTTGAAGATAGAATAGCTGGATATTATTGGACCATAAATTTTTCCATGTTAAAAGTCCACCAGCGACAAAGCTGTCCTCCGCTTTGTAGATTTTGAGGCTGCGATTAAAGTGTGCCTCCGTACCGCCATACCCTGCGAGTTCAATATTTTTCGTGATGGCGAATGTAGCGTTGAGACCATCCAGGCCACCGAGAAC
The DNA here is from genome assembly GCA_036351795.1 of Candidatus Zhuqueibacterota bacterium. GTDB lineage: Bacteria > Zhuqueibacterota > Zhuqueibacteria > Thermofontimicrobiales > Thiofontviventaceae > JAZBPW01. The sequence goes on from JAZBPW010000097.1 coordinate 9,819, forward strand.
AGTGCCCGGATGCAGGAATTGCCTTCCCAGCGTCAGATCCAGGCGATTAAAAAGTCTTTTGATCTTAAGATTCAGCGCATAGGCTTTGAAGCGATCCTCGTCATCCAGTGATTCATTGAAATCGGATAGCGCGCGAAGAGAAGCGTTCAATGACACATTGGCGTATTGAGGCGCCTCGAGTGACATACGCACAAACTGGTACATCCTGGTGTGCGATGTGGTATCCTCGAAACTGTAGATGGAATTTGTCACATTGCCGTGAAATTGAAGACCTTGAGCATAAGAAGTCCCAGTGAAGATGGCTAACAGTCCTAATATCAATATAATATTTTTCTTTTTCATGGCTTCTCTTAACCGTTTATTGAAAAGGACAAGAGCGGCCCGTCATGGACCGCTCTCGTTAATTATTTACTTGACCAGAATAGCGTCGTAAGTACCAGGAGCCGGGGCATTGTAACGTGCCGAGGCATAGGTATTGTAAGCGAATCCATTATGACCATAGAGCAGGCTCTTTGCGTCATAGCCCAGGATCTTCAATGCTGCTGTTACCTGCGCCGATGTCTGACCCGTGAAGCAGTAAACCACGATGGTCTTGTCCGTTGGAAGCAGGTTCAGCATCGATTCCGTCTGAAGCGATGAGTTCGGTGTGAACTGAACCGCACCCGGAATATGTCCCGGAACAAGGTACAGATCAGCCGGCCAGTAGTTGACGATGAAGTAGTTGCCAGGATTGTCCCATACATCGTTCGCCGAAATGTTCCATGCTGTGGCAGAGAATCTGGCTTTGATGATCTCTTCAGCTGATTCCTCACCTGTGCTCAACGTCGGGTATTCGTAAGTCTGCGTCGCGACTGTAGGAACAGCGGTCAGGTCCCCGGCGCGTTCGTCAGAGTCGATCTGGCCAACCCACCTGTCCGCACCGAGAATACTGGTGTCGACAGCACACATACCGAACAACAGGTTCTGTGCGTCAAAACCAAGCATGTTCAGCAGCGATGTCGCCACGCTCGCGCTCTGTCCCGTATAGCACACGTTCAGGATCGGTTTGTTATTGGTGATCGTACCATCTTCGATCTTTGCGACGAGATCGCCCAGGGCGATATTCACTGCGCCTGCGATATGTCCGCTGGCAAAAGCATCGGCTGCGCGATAATCGAGGATCATCGGATCGTTCGATGCATCACCGTCGTTCAGCAGATCAAAAACAGCGGCAATCTGCGTGTTTACACCTCTGCCTGCACCTGTCTGATAATTCGTCAGGTAATTCGTAACTGCCTCGACGATCATATCGAATTCGCTGATCGGTGTCGGCTCTGAGCTTTTATCACTGTCACAACCTGTGATGGCAACAAGACCTAAAACGAAGATCAAGCCGATCAATAAGAGTTTTTTGTACATCAAAACACCTCCAAAAAAATGATTAAATGAATTGAATTAATTGAGTTTATCGTCCATAACGATATTCTTGTTCGCCTCAACCTCGTAATCCAGAAGATCCTGGGTAGAGAGATAATATTCGCTCGATTTATGACAATTATCCGCACACGTACCGTCGGTGTTCCGCGTATCAGTCTGTGCTGTCCAGCGCTGAATATTGTGCGGTGTCGCGTATTTCCACGTTGGCTCGGCTTCGAAATTGGGCAGATCGGCGATCCCCCAGGACGCATACGTATCCGGCGCCACAGGTATGTGACGTACTGTCACATAATCGTAGTCCCGGCCGACGCCTTCGAGTCCGAATTCGTTTTTAGCGATTTTAAGTTTCATGTATGAAGAGCCTGTAATGCCGGCACCGCCCGTATGACAGCCATTGCAGTTCTTGTACGGCTGCGAATGACATACATGACAGGAAAGACTGGGAACTGCTGATGATTTCCAGTGGAAACGGTGATAGATATTATCGGCATCCACACTCTCCGCGTGGCAGTCTTCACAGCGCGGCATATCAGGACTCAGATAGCGGTAATCGACTTCCACGCCTGAGGTATGCATCTCCATGCCTGTGTGACAGAAACTGCAGTTGCCACCACCCGGTTTAAATCTGTGCACGTCGGCCACAAAGCCTTCGTTGGTGCCCAGATACTCAGGACCCACACGGCTGCCGTGGCAGGCGACACAGTTGTTGTCACGCTGCGGCGCTCCGAAATTGTGACCATCGAGAAAACCACCGCGTACCGAGACCGGACGGGACACATGGCACTGCCCGCATGTCGCGTGACAGGTGCCGCACTCTTCATTGAAATGCTCCATAAGCGTCGCATCGTTCTTGATGCTGTAGCCCAGCCGGTTTTCGATCCTTTTGAAGTAACCCTGCTGGTTCTTATGGAGTGATGTCGCGTAGTTGTCCACGATTTGACTGTGACAGGCATCGCAGTATGTCTGATCGTTCTGACTTGGCGCAGCGACAATACCGACATGCGCCTCCGCCTTATCGAACGCCGTGGGATCGCCCTTATGGCACCCTTCACATGAGATGGTGCCGTGTGATGTGGACAGGAAATTTTTTGTGACGTAAACCATTTGCCATGCCTCCAACGGAGACACATCGCCGCCTCAGCCCTCGCCCGTGTGACCGGGATCCGGTGGCAGCGGATCGGCGACCTCTTCCAATGTCGCGGCATTCAAATGGCAGTGCGTACAACTCGATTCGTCAATAGACGAGAAGATGCTTTCCACCGGCTTGTACTTGTCCGTGCAACCGGCAAGGAAAACAAACATCAGGATAGTAATGAGTGCTAATCCATACATACACGATTTGATATTCATTCAAACCTCTCTGCGATTAATGTGAATTAACAATATCTCAGGTGATTGATTCATCAGTCATCATATGATTGAAATGCGAAACCAGCAACTGGTGCACATGCCTCAGTTTGTCATTGTCCGGTTCCAGCGAAAGCGCGGTTGCGAAATGATCGATCGACTTCTTCGGACTGCAGAACAGCCACAACATTCCCAACCGCACATATGCGTCTCTATTCGCATCCTCAACATCCAGATTGCTCTCCAGCTCAGAGACCAGCTCCGGACAGGGACAATCTTCGCCCACCGGATCAGTGTTGATGATATAGTCGACATCATCCTCAACCAGTGAGATGAAAACATCGAGCGCCTCATCGATCTTGTTCACCTGAGAGTAACAGATGATGAGCCGCCGACGCACCGACTTATTCGCATTGTCTTTATTCAGCACCTTTTTATAAGCATCCACAGCGTTCTCATACCGCCGCGCGAGAAAATACTGATTTCCTAGCATCTCATACATAGAACGCCTCTATGTACAAATATCTTGCCAAAATACTAAGATTAATAATAACAAGAAGATACTAGACATATCGATTATTGAAAGTGTTTCACTCCTTCATCTGTGAATGGCGAACATTCTCTTAATATATTAATTAATATATAATTACATTTGCGAATCAAAGCGTTTCAAATGAAACACTTTTATATATTATCCATAAAATAACTTATCATATTGTTTATATATATTTTATGCTGGCAATGTATTCAGCCGAAAGCATCGTGTACGTAAACATTTAAACAGAAAATGGTAATATATTCGTCAATATGAAACACATTGATTCACGACGTCTTTAGTCGCCCGCAACATATCATCAAAGTACTTGAAATGCCCTTGACCAGGAATAGGTATCAGTTTTCCAGCCCCATCTTTTTCAGCTTTCGCCAAAGTGTGCTTCTCCCGACACCCATCTCCCTGGCGACCTTTGTCTTGTTCCAGTGATGCTTTTCCAGCAGCTCGAGTATTTCATCCGACTCTGATTGTTCAGGTGTTGTACCCTGGACATTATCTGCACAGGGATTGAAATTTCGAATGGCCGGCGGAAGCTTGCTCAACTCAACGATCGATTTATCCGGCGTCCGTGCAAATGCATATTCAATGGCGTTCTCCAGCTCACGGACATTTCCCGGCCAGGCGTAGCTTATCAGCATATCCATGGCCGCATCATCCACCTCTTTGATATCTTTCTTATAGATGAGGCTGTATTTATTGATGAAGTGCCGGATCAGATAAGCGATATCATCGGAACGTTCCCGCAGCGGCGGTATCTCAATGGGAATGACATTGAGCCGGTAAAAGAGGTCTTCCCTGAAAGAACCGCTTTTCAGCGCACTCTCCAGCTTTTTATTCGTCGCCGCTATCACACGCACATCGACCTTGCGCGTGACAGATTCCCCAACCCGCTCGAACGTTCCCTCCTGTAGCACCCGTAAAAGCTGCAACTGCATTTTTAGCGGCATCTCCGCCACCTCATCGAGAAAGATGGTCCCTTTATCCGCGATCTCAAAGCGACCCGGACGATTTTTAAAAGCACCGGTGAAAGCGCCTTTCACATGCCCGAACAATTCACTTGCCAGCAGCTGGGGTGAAAAGACGGAACAGTTCACCTTGACAAAAGGCATATCCTTTCGCTGACTGGTGGCCTGTATCGCGTTGGCGATCATCTCCTTTCCCGTACCGGACTCGCCTTTGATGAATACCGTTGCATCGGAATCCGATATCTCCCTGATCAGCTGAAACATTTCCTGCATGACTTTACTGTGCCCGACAACATCCAGAAATATGTGCTCCTTGCGAAAACGGCTTCGAATGCTTTCGAGATCAGAAATATCGCGGAACGATATGACGCCGCCGACAGCATCATTTTCACCATTTTTAAGCACCGCCGCGTTCAGCTTGATGGGCACGAAGGAGTCGCCCTTGTGTCTGATCTTCGATTCGAGATCATATATATTCTCCCCCGACTCCAGGACTCTGGCGATCGGACACTCCTGAAAGCAGCGGCTCGACTTGAACACATGCTTGCAGAACTGGCCGATCACCTCATCCCGGTTCAGACCGGTGATCTTCTCTGCCGCGCGGTTGAAATAGTTGATTCGAAAATCTTTATCCACAGTGAACAGTCCCTCACCGATGGATTCCAGAATATGAAAAGTGGATGCTTCCATTGCACACATAATAAATCAGGCCTCGAATAAATGAAACGATTTGTTTTAATTTACCACTTTTTCATGACAAACACAAGAGAAATCACTCGATTTTGTCATATTTTTCATAAAATATGGAAACAGTTCGTTTCATAGATTGATCTGAACATATCACCAGCACTCAAAAAAAAAGCTGATGCTCCTTTTCGGAACATCAGCTTTTCGATTAAAATGTGATGCTCATTTCATCAGTATCATCTTGTTCAATGATTTGAATTGAACGCCATCGTTGTTGGTGACTTCTATACGATAGAAGTATTCACCCGAAGGCAGATTGCTGCCGCTGAAACTGACGGAATACTGACCGGCTGCCATTTCTCGATTTAATAATGTGGTGACAACCTGTCCCAGCGTGTTGTAAACAACCATGTTCACACGTCCGGCATCCCTGAGCGAAAAATCTATCTTTGTCACAGGATTGAACGGATTCGGATAGTTCTGTGACAGACTGTACGCATTGGGCATCATTGAGCCATCATCGATGGAGACCATCATCGCGCTGACTGTTGGTGACAATTCACCCTCGTTTCCGGAGAAGTCAACACCCTGGATGACATAGTAGTAGTTGCCGACAGCGATATTGGCATCCACGAACTCAAGTGTTGCCGTGGTGCCGACCAATGTGTTTTCGTTGGCATCGAATTCAGCTTCCGTGGATCTGTAAACCTTGTAGTAATTGATATCCGGATCTCCGGCCTCTTCCCAGGTCAGATTCACGCTGTTGCTCTGGATCAGAGCCACAGGATTCACAGGTGCCTGAGGAATGAGATTATCCACAGAATAGCCGTCGGCAGCCATGGATTCGTAAACCATACCACCCCTGGTGACGGCCACGACCTTGAAAGACGTCATACCCATACCAGCATCTGTGGAATCGTAAAGTGTCGGAACGACCAGGGCGTAGCGGGCGCTGCCATCGGCAACGTGCCTACCCACGCCTGTCCAGACAACACCGTCATCTCTTTTTACGGTGTACGATGCAATCGGATCGACAGCCACACCATCGTCAGCCATCTTGTCCCAGATGATCCAGACCTGTTTTCCCTGATCGTTGGGAATGTCTTCGATAGCCACGATATCACCAGCCAGCGCATTGTTTGCCAGGGCCTGCATCGAGACTTTCAACAGAGAGACCGTGAATGCGGGATTATGGATACCATAACTGTGGTCGTAGTATACCAGACGATGGTTGAAAGCAGCTTTCAGCTCGGTCTTCGTCCATGTCGAATCGACATCCGCATGCGGATCCGAATCCGGAAGCATGGCGCCCAGCTTGTCCATCAGACCATGAACTTCTTCCTGAAGCCCTTCATCCATGCCATCGCCGTCATGATCGGCCATGCCGTTCATGTAGAATTTTTTCTCATGGAACGTCTCACCAACATCGCCGTGACAATCCTCACACGCGGCGACATTATCGACGCTGTCCACGCTGACCATGCTGAAGGAGTGCATGCCAGCCGTGTTCAACTTGCCTTCTTCGGTATGCTCGCCATGAGAGCCGTGCTCATACATATGACAATCGACGCACGCATCATCAAGTGCCGCAAAATGGGGCGATGTCGGCAGCGTCTTGCCGAATGTGACAGCATTCGTTCCCAACAGCATGTCCGCCTGAGGCGCGTAATGCGGACCGAAATGATCATCGGGTTCTTCTGTGTAAGGATCCGCATCCTGGCGGCTCTGATGACAGTTCATACAGAGACCACCGTTGCCGGCGTCCATCACCTTCTGGCCGTTGGCCAAAGTGGCTTCCACTGTTCTCAACTGATATCTGCCGTCATCCGTTGCGGGATCGCTGTCCCACGACATATGCGGATCATGGCATACGGCACAGGTGATGTCCACTGCGGGTTGTCTTGTGATGGCTTCTCCCTCTACAAACTGGATGAACTGCGCGCCGTTATGACATCCCTGACAGTTCGTACGATTGCCTGCAGGATAAGACGGCAGATTCGCATGCCCGGCGGTCTTGAACTGAGACGGATAGACATGGTAATGATCGTCATCATGACAGACCGCGCATGCTGATGTGGCAAGGGATGAAACCATTTTATTATCAGTAACGACTCCGGTATGCTCACTCGCAGGACCGTGGCAGGCTTCGCACTGAATGTTGGCGCGTTCCATGGCATCGGGATATTGAGCGATCATGTTCGCATTCTGGCCCATGAAAACCGAATCCGGATAGACGAAATCGAAATCATCGAAGCCATCATTGGCTGCGTTCGCATCGAATCCAGTCGTATGACACGCAAGACAGCCCGCGCCGGAACGTCCGCCAGGAACCGCATCGAGCGCTCTCTGCAGCATGGATGCGTGATCCGTCATCATCCAGTCGTCTGTCTGAGCCTTGTGGCAGAACTTGCATCCGCCATCTTCAATGCCCAGATATTTGGCCGCATTGATGGTCACGCTGGCAGTGGCGCCTCCGTCGGCAAATTCGACGATGTATGTGCCGACCACATCCGGCGTGAAGACAGCCACCTGCGTGGACGTGTCCACATTCACCGGAACACCAACGGCAGCTGCTGAGCCTGCCGGCTGCTGCACTACAGTCCATGACGGTGCCACGAAACTCGCATCGCTGGAGCCCTTGAGATACATTTTCGTTTCAACGCCGACATTCAACAATCCGCTGTATGGATGGTCGAACAAACCGACGTAATCCGGATTACCGACTGTATCCGCCTTTACCTGCGCAGGTGAAATCCCGTGAGGTTCCAGCATCACAGTCTGTGAACTAGCAACTGTTACGCCGCATGTGACGATGATTACGGCGAGTAGAAGCCTTTTGAACATAACGCCTCCTGAGTTTGGTTAGTGAAAATTGATTCTTGACTTCATATTAAAGGTTTAATGAATATCAAATATTGTGCCTCAATGAAGATATTATCTTAATTTTCATATTATCAATAGCTTATAACGGTAAAGAAAGATGATACGATTCACCTGCTGGCTAATTTTAGCCAACAATCCGAAGCTCACAAGACACACAAAACATGTATTTCATTATTTATCAAACACTTATACAATGGACATATTTATCCAATTCATTGCGGCATGATGATACTCACAAGCGCGTGAATATCAAACGGTTTTTCGAGATATGCGATCACCTCAATGCAATCCGAGGATTTAAGACATTCGGGGACAGGGTAAGATGACATCACGACAATTTTCTGTCCCGGACGCCTGGAACCGATCTCGAGTATCCATTCATCACCCGACGTATCCGGCAAATTCAGGTCTGTCAGTACCAGATCATACCTTTTCTCTGACAATCGCTGCATCGCATCATGCCGCGATGTCACGTATTCCCCTTCTATGCAGGGTAGATCGCATAGATACTGACACAGGTTTTCCGCGAGGAAGCTCTCATTCTCAATGATAAGGACTCTCATAGAACTGAATTTCGGTAGAGGATCAATTCCGCCATATTCATTCCAATATCAGGTCAAGCATAAATGAATCGTATGAACACCTCTTGAACACGGTCAAACATTGTACCAGTTCTGGAATATTTCTTTAAATCTCTAAAATTAAAATAGTTAAAAGATAGAAGCGTTTGCGGATGGCTAAAATTCTGGCGACTATTCGCCAGAAGAAAAAAGAGAAGATTGACTATAAGGATAGATTATGTTTTTTGATCAGGTATCGAATGATATGTCTGGGTTCTCCGAGCAGCTTCGCCGCCTGCAGTTGATTTCCTTTGCTCATCTGCAGCGCCTGAGTCAGCAGCGATCTCTCCACTGAATCGATATGTTCTCTGAGAGAACTGTCATCCAGATCATCGAGAGTCGCATTCGATGAAACAGCCTTTCCCTCCTTTTCCTGCATCATTTCGCAGGCCAGATGCTTCAAATCGATGGTATCTCCTTCACAGAGAATCACCGCACGTTCTATAGTGTTGTGCAACTCCCTTATATTGCCCGGCCAGGCGTATTTTAACACCATCTTCTGCGCATCATCCGAAATATATTTCACCTTCCGCAGAAGCTTTTTGGCGATCTTCTGCAGAAAAAACTGGGCGATGAGCAGCACTTCTTCTTTTCGTTCCGATAATGGGGGTAATTTCAAATGGAACATATTCAATCTGAAGAACAGATCCTGCCGGAACTGTTTCTCCTCTACATAAGCGCGAATATCACGGTTTGTCGATGCAATAATCCGGATATTCACCTTGATATCCCGCACACCTCCCAATCTCTTGAATACGCGGTTTTCGATAACGCGCAGTAACTTCGCCTGCAAGGCGGGCGTCATCTCGGAAATTTCATCCAGAAAAAGTGTGCCACCTGCGGACAGCTCGATGAGCCCAATCTTGCGCTTTTTGGCGTCGGTAAAGGCACCTGGTTCATATCCGAAAAGTTCGCTCTCCAGCAGATTTTCAGGCAGTGACGCGCAATTGATCTCCACGAAAGGCGCGTCAGACTGAGGTGAATTCTGATGAATGAAACGCGCCAGCATCTCCTTACCCGTCCCGCTGGGCCCCTCGATGAGAATAACACTCTCCTCGACCTGCGCAATCTTCAGGGACAAATCCTGGATCTCTTTCATAATCGGCAGGTTGCTGATGAAAAACTCATCCTGATATGACTCCTGAAGCTGTTGTCTGTAATAATTGAAACGGTTATTCAGTTGAAAGCGTTTCAGTTGCTCCTCTATCGTGACGATCAGCTCATCGAGTTCAAAAGGCTTGATGATGTAATCGTCCACACCCAGCTTCATTGCCTCGATAGCGGATTTTACCGAAGCATGAGCGGTGATGATGATCGTGGGAATTCCCAGGCCGATCTCCTTGATCTTTCGATAAACGTCGAGTCCATTGCCATCCGGCAGATTGAGGTCGAGCAGCAGCAGGTCTGGAAATTTCGACTGGATTGATGTATTCGCATCCGCCACTGTATGGACCGCATCTACGACATAGTCCCGTTGCCCCAGCGCATCCTTTAAAAAATATGTCAGATTTTCTTCATCATCGACGATCAGAACATAGGCGCTCATTCAGAGTTATCCTCCGTTGGTAGAAAAATCGTCACAGTCGTCCCCTCTCCCGGTTCACTTTCAATCGATATGGTTCCGTCATGCATTTCGATGATCTTGCTTGTAATTGCAAGCCCCAGTCCGCTGCCCTGTGTGCGCGTACTGTAGAATGGAGAGAAGATCTTTTTAATCTGATTTTCATCAATCCCGGATCCGTGATCAGCGATCTTAAGCTGAATCCCGTCTGGTTCTCGTTTCACGCTCAGATCAATCTTATTGCCAGCTTCACTCGCCTGAATTGCGTTCAGGACCACATTCCACAACACCTGTTCGATCTTTTGTTCATCGACCTGAACAACGGGAATATCCTCATCGATGGATATCTTCAGTTCAATCGCATGTTCATCCAGGCTCGGTTGAATTAGCTGTTTAAAACGGTCGAGCAGAGCTTGAATGGAGACGGATTTCAGATTCAGATGATCTTCGCGTGCATAATTCAACAATCCTTTCAGTATGGAGTCCACACGATGGATCTCACCGCGAAGCTTTTCATAATACGACTTCTGCTTCGCATCCCCATCAATCTGACTTTCAAGAAGCTGAATCCCCATCTGAATGCTTGCCAAAGGATTCTTGATTTCATGAGCGATTCGCGCCGACATCTCCCCGATGATGGCAAGATGCTTGCGCCTCTCCTTTTCCCTTTCCAGTTGCTTCGTTCTGGTGATATCGTGGATGATTCCCTGGTAGACCAACTTTCTCCCCAGCATGAACCTTCCGAGCGATATTTCAACTTCCAGGGACTGGCCCTGCTTGTTAATCAGGCCGATGGTGATCGCGGATATAGGCTTTCGGGCGATGATAAACGTCTGCACCTCCTTATTGAACTGAACAACCGATTCGGGAGCCACGAGTTTCAGCAGTGAAAAACCTTCAGCACAGACAGTCTGCTCTGAATATCCGAACAATTTTTCAAAACTCTTGTTCACCATGATAAAGCCTTTTCTGGTGCAGACAAAAATGGGATCCGGGGACTGCTCCACCAGCACCCGGTATCGTGATTCAGCCGCTTCCTTCTCTTCAGTCAACCTGGCCTTCATCTTGAGCTTTTCGAGTTCCTTCTTCGCCGTCAGTCGTGTGGTATTCACGCGGTAGAAAAGATAAGCACCCACCATGATGGCGGTCATCATGAAAAGGATGAGAAGCAGTGAATTCTTGAACTGATTCCGAACCGCACGTGTGACAGCAAGAAAAGGAGAACTGACGGCGACCCGCCACTGAATATTGCCAAGCTCTACCCTGGAATAGCCCACCAGTTGCCTGGGTGTCGACTTGTTGGACTTGATCCCGAAACCGCTGAACGACTGTGTCATTCTGCGCTCGAGATCAAAATTCTGATGACACTCGAGGCACTGGGATTCATTTTGAAAGACATTTCGCAACAGCATATCTTCATGAAGCGGGTGATACAGAAGGAATCCTTCTTCATTTAAAATCCACGCATAGTCATTATCGCCATAAACGATGGGTTTCAACGCCGACCTCAGTGAACGCTTCACATCGAGAATTCCCACAATTGCACCCTGAAGCGCGCCAGCGTCTGAAATTACAGGAGTGATGATGCAGATGAACACTTTGCCATCAATCAACACCTTTTTTGAAAAGACGACCGATCTTCCGGTTTCCGCCGCAGTGCGAAATGCTTTGAA
>JAZBPW010000098.1:0-10656 GCA_036351795.1 Candidatus Zhuqueibacterota bacterium
TTCATATTTGAATAATAATTATCAGGATCAGATGGGAATTGAACTCAATCTTCAGAAATCTTATGGAGAATGGGTCATCGGCTGGCTCAATTTTGATTATGCGATCAGGCGAAACGGGAATACAGGCAGAGAAACACATTATGAAGATCCAGACAGGGAAATACTGGAAGGTTTTTATGAGGGCGACGAATCGCGTGCTGTACCTAGACCACGGGCAGCCGGAAATATAACTTTCAAAACTCCCTATCGATATGGACTCTTTTTGGGCGACTGGAATCTCAGTGTTTTCGGTACTTGGCAACGGGGAAGGTACTTTACCTGGAATCCTGGAAATATACCAGGTGTGGATAATAATCTGCACTGGCCCGATTATTACATTGTGGACCTGAGAATCAGCAAGGCCATAGACCTGAAGCCATTGAAGATGGAATTGTTCGTCAATATTGATAATCCATTTAAGATTAAAAATCTGAACATCCCGAATGCATTCAGGGCTTTTAGTAATGATGATGAAAACTACCTTTCATCATTGCGATTACCAATGTATGACGACCCTCATTATGACGGACTGAGGGCAAGCAATGAAGGCAAACCTGAAAATGAATGGAAATATGTGGCTGGAAATGATAAAGTAGGCGACCTTCGCTCAAAGGATAAACCGTATATCAATGATCCTGATTTGGATCTATTGTATTACCTGGAGAATCGGCAAATCTGGTTCGGTATCAATATGTTTTTCTAGTGATATCCAGGCCTTTAAATACTAACTACGGAGAAACATTATGATATGTAAAAAGATATACCATGATAAAAAAGTCGGCCTGCTGCCACCCGTGTTTTTCTTCCTGTTTTTTCTAATGGGGATGGTTTCACAATTATTCTCGCAAAATCAGGATGCAATTCTACAGGTTGGAAGATACTGGACTGTTGTTAACGATGTCGGGAAGCGGGCTGGAATTTCAAGGGGATTCATGCCGTACGATTACGAGATATGGGGCTTAAACCAACGCAGTTCTTTGTCCATGGAAGGTGGACAGGTCATGACCCTTTACGCGACAAATTGGTATGATGATATTTTTGATTCAAATCAACCGGTGACACGGCCTTTTGTCGCCTGTCAGGGCGTGGAAACCTATTACAATCCAGGTGGTACTGTGATCACTCCTCTGCGCAGTTATACAAAATATGATTACGCTCAGAGCATTGTGAATGGTGATGAGATTGACGGGGATGTTTTTTCAACGATAGATAGTGACAAGCTCATCGGTTCAGCAGATCAGGTCATTCAAGTCACCCAACAATATGCCGTTGGAGTAAACGCTCACAAGACATTCCTTGGCTGGAGTCACGATCCGCATAGTTATTATACCATCTATGAAGTGGTTCTCGAGAACGTGGGTAATGACACATTGACCGATTTTCATATTAGTTTTCTAAAATTGAGTTCAGCCATGTTTAAAAGCTATGGCTATCAAACATCGTTCGGATCACAAGATGATCGCAAGGCATGGTTTCATTACTATGGTGGCAGGCAGGATGCGGAGGGTGACAGTCTGCGAATTTATTATTGGTACTGGCCTGATAATTATTTGACACAGGATGATGAGATGGGAGGACCCAGAAGCGATGAATTTTCAAAAGGGTATTTCGATCGTGCGGATATGCACTTCACAGGGATATTGCACGCTTCATCGGCGCCTTACCTTGTCGATGGGGATGATGTCGATGATCCGAAACAACCTCGAACGACTTTTGCCGGTGCAGCCTGGAATGAGGGATTGCCCATACGATCGGCCGCTCACCTTGGGCTTAGCGAAGATGAATGGGAAAATCATTTGGGGGCATTTGCTGAGTTGGAACCCATGACGAACCAGGATGTTGGTACAAATCATCAGCAAAACACCGACGAACTGGGAAAAGGTGAATGGGACGCTATTGGCGGTGGATTTGATACAATGTGGCCACGATGTACGATGGTATTTGGTCCTTATGAAGAATTCCCTCCTGGATTTAAAATCCGGCTCGTATTTGCCAACGGCTGGGCTGGATTCAAACAAGAGCAGTGCCTTGAATTGGGCCATAAGTGGTTTGCAGGCACAATTGAGACACCACCGGATTTGCCAAATACAAATACAGGTTTTTTCCCGGACAATTTCGTCATGCTGTCGAGTGCGGACAGAGACAAAAATAAGAATCTGTGGATCAGCACATTGATTGATTCAGTGCACCGATCGGTATCAAGAGCCAAGTGGAACTTACAAAATGATTTCAATATACCTTCGGCGCCGCCTCCGCCCTCCTATCAGGAGGTAACAGGACAAATTGGTGGAGTCGAAATTAAGTGGTCTAACCAGGAGGCAGAAGCGCTGTCCAATTTTGCAGGCCACCGGATCATGCGATTTTTAGCGACCCCGGATACAGCTATCGTGGAAGAGATATATCGTACGACAGAGAAAAGTGCCAGCCACACACATATCGATGAAAGTGTCGTGGATGGCGCTAATTATTTCTACTATGTGCAATCGGGCGCATACGTTGACGGCGATCCAAACGCCAATAACGCTTTGCCGGAAATGAGGGGTAAAATCATATGGAGCAGTCGATTGCTATTGCCCAATAAAAAGAAAGTGAGTTCTGATTTCCGCACGTCGTCTGACCTGAGATATGTACGAATCGTTCCGAATCCATATAATGTGACGGATCCGAATTTGAAAAATTATGGATTCAAGGGCGGCGAAGAACCGCGTGGCATCTATTTCTATGGTCTGCCTGGTCCCTGTACAATACGCATCTATACGGAAGATGGTAACTTGGTCCGGACTCTTGAGCACGATGACAATGTCGGCAGAAATGAGCCGGAATGGGATCTGTTGACTGATTCACAGCAGTTGGTTCAGAGTGGAATTTATATTGCTGTGATTGAGGATTCCGATGGAAACGTCGACTATGAGAAATTTATCATCGTCAGATAATCATATTATGGAGACTGATACTATGAATCGCATAAAGGCAGTAATGAATCTAGCCATTATGATTTGCCTGCTTTTGGTAAACGTTCTTTATGGACAGGTGGATGTGAAAAAGGCGGGGCAAAGCACAATGAAATTTTTAAATGTGAGTGTCGCAGCCCAGGCTGCCGGTATGGGTGATGCTTATCTGAATATTGGCAAGGGTGCTGTGAGTATGTTCTACAATCCGGCGGCGCTCACAGAATCAAAAGGTAAGTACGATTTTTTCGTATCCACGACAAGTTGGTTAGCGGATATTAATTATTACAGCGGAAGTCTCGCCTATCATACCAGGAACCTGGGGACATTCGCATTCAGTATGCTATTTGTTGATTATGGAATCATCAATGGTACGGAGATCGGCGAATATAGTGATGTGACCGGAGCGAATTTCACTGAAATCGGCGAACTACCAAATGTAGGTGCCTATGCATTCGGAATCGGATATGCCAGACAGATTTCGACGCAATTCAGCATGGGGGGCAATTTCATGTATGTCGGTCATCAGCTGGGAACGCACCCCAATCAGACCATTGGTGACCAGGAGATGAACAAATTGATTTTCAATTTTGGAATCAAGTATTATCCTGGTTTATTCCAGTCGTTTCGATTTGGTATGAATATCAGGAATTTTGGAACGCATGCGAAATATGAATACAGAGCGGCTCAATTGCCAGCGTCATTTTCTATTGGTGCTGCTGTTAATTTGCTGGAAATTTTATCCGCAGATGTAAATAAAGAGAGCAGCCGACTCACGGTTTCTGCCCAATTTGAACACCCGAATGATTATACCGAACGTATGCACATCGGTGCTGAGTATTTATTGTCAGGAATGATATTTTTACGAGCAGGATATAAATTTAATTATGACCTTGAGAGCTTTGCGGGTGGTGTAGGGTTTCTGAAGAGTTTTGGAATGCATGAAATTCGAATCGATTATTCGTACTCACAGATTGAACTATTGGACAATGTGCAGAGGATCTCGCTGAGCTACTCGCTATAACATCATATTTGAATTTTGAAAGGAGGTGATTCAATTTTGCCATTCAGCTTATTTATAAGCTGTCAGATTTAGCCGGATAGTCATTTATTCACTAACAGTAGGAGGATTTCCGATGCTGAAACAAATAGTTGCTACTGTGTTATGCAGCGTACTTATTCTATGCGCAGTTGAATTTTCAATCGCACAGGACAAGGGTAATATCGTCTTTCTGACTCATAAGGACTGGCGCTACTATCCATCCACAGCGACTCAACCGGATTCCGGTGGATACGCGGACTCCATGTATGTGGCAGATCTGAGAAATGCCGGCTACAATGTAGAGGTTCCGAACTACGAAGATTTTAAAACGCTTGGGCCGGAACAGCTTTCAAAGCTTAATTTCGCGGATCTTGTGATTCTTGGTCGCGGTGTTTCCAGCGGTGATTTCAATGACGATGACGATTATCTATGGGCAGAGCTCAGGACGCCAATTCTGTTGATGAGCAATTTTACCGCCAGAGCCAATCGACTGGGCTGGTTCCGCACCACATCTCAGAAGAATATTCCCCAAATCGATACGTGCTACGCCAGGGTTGAAGTTCCTGATGATCCTGTATTTTCCGATCTCAACATCCCGGCAGATAACATTATCCCATATACGGAGGATGTTATTTATCCCCTGGTCGCGCATAAGGATTCAGTGGGTATCAATGGTGAAGTTGTCCTTTCGCTTGAGGGTGTTGGCACTGGTTACAACATCGACCTGGATGTGGGTTTGGTTCGGGATACGATCGATATTGCTGAATTGGACGATTTCATTCTGATGGCACGCTGGGAACCGGGTAGACTCATGTATGAAGGGGAGTTTGGTGGTTATAAATCCGTTGTCCCTGCAGGTTATCGAAGCTATATCACTGTCGGTGGTGAGACCTTTGACTACGATGCGAATCGACAGGCGCGGAAGTATTATGCCTTGACGGATATCATGAACCAGGTATTTCTGCGGGAAGTCGAGCGATTGCTTTTGATGCCTGTCCCGCCTCCCAAAATGAAAAAGAACATTCTTTTCCTGACGCATAAGGACTGGCGCTACTATCCAGCCACGGCCACTCAGCCGGATTCCGGTCAATATGCAGATTCCATGTATGTTGCGGATCTGAGAAAAGCAGGATACAATGTCGAAGTCCCGAGCTATGAGGATTTTAAAACGCTTGGACCGGAACAGGTCGCAGCGCTTAATTTTGCGGATCTCATCATCCTGGGGCGTGGCGTTTCCAGCGGCGATTTCAATGATGACGATGACCATATTTGGGCAGAACTAACAAAACCGATTTTACTTATGAGTAATTTCACCGCCAGAGCCAATCGACTGGGCTGGTTCCGCACCACATCTCAGAAGAATATTCCCCAAATCGACACCTGCTATGCAAAAGTTGAAGTGCCAAATGATCCGATCTTTTCAGGACTCGATATCCCGGCAGATAACGTAATCCCCTACACAAAGGATGTTATTTATCCCCTGGTCGCGCATAAAGACTCAGTTGGCATCAATGGCGAGGTTATCCTTTCTCTTGAGGGGACAGGCACTGGATATAACATTGACCTGGATGTGGGCCTGGTTCGAGATACGATTGATATGGCTGAATTGGACGATTTCATTCTCATGGCACGGTGGGCGCCGGGTGATTCCATGTTTACCGGTCTTATTGATGGATATGCAGCTGCCATGCCCGTAGGATATCGCAGCTATATCACTGTCGGTGGTGAAACCTTTGACTATGATGCCAATCGACAGGTGCGGAAGTATTACGCGCTGACCGATATCATGAACCAGGTATTTCTGCGGGAAGTCGAACGGTTACTTGTATTGCCTGTTCCTGCTCCCCCTGTCAAGAAAAGAATTCTTTTCCTGACGCACAAGGACTGGCGTTACTATCCAGCCACAGCGACACAGTCGGATTCCGGTCAATATGCAGACTCCATGTATGTTGCTGATTTGATAGATGCGGGATATGACGTCATCGTACCGAAATATGATAATTACAAAACGCTGGGACAAGCCCAAATTGACACTCTGATCGATGTTGATTTAATCATTCTCGGTCGCGGTGTCTCCAGTGGAGATTTCAATGACGATGACGACTATGTCTGGGAGCAGTTGGGTACACCGATTATGCTGATGAGCAATTTCACAGCTAGAGCCAATCGACTGGGCTGGTTCCGCACCACATCTCAGAAGAATATTCCCCAAATCGATACCTGCTATGCAAAAGTTGAAGTGCCAAATGATCCGATCTTTTCAGGACTCGATATCCCTGCCGATAACGTAATTCCTTACACAGAGGATGTTGTTTATCCTCTTGTTGCGCATAAGGACTCAGTTGGCATAAATGGTGAAATTATCCTTTCTCTTGAGGGGGCAGGCACTGGATATAACATTGACCTGGATGTGGGCCTGGTTCGGGATACGATTGATATGGCTGAATTGGACGATTTCATTCTCATGGCACGGTGGGTGCCGGGTGATTCCATGTTTACCGGTCTTATTGATGGATATGCAGCTGCCATGCCCGCAGGGTATCGCAGCTATATCACTGTCGGTGGTGAAACCTTTGACTACGATGCCAATCGACAGGCGCGGAAGTATTACGCGCTGACCGATTTCATGAAAAAAGCCTGGCTTAACGAGGTGGCTCGCATGGTGCATCTCTGGTTGCCATCGGACATCTCTTTTGTCGATGTTGAAGAGTCAATGAGCATACCAAGGCAATATTGCTTGATGCAGAATTATCCGAATCCCTTTAATCCCACGACAAGTATTGGATTTACACTTGCTAAACCAGGTCAGACGTCCATTAAGGTTTATAATATAATGGGACAAAAGGTGGCGACCCTGGTCGATAACAAACTAATAGCAGGAAATCATAGAATCATTTTTGAAGGGAAAAACCTGGCATCAGGCATTTATTTCTACAAAATCAAATCCGGTGGATTCACCGACGTGCGAAAAATGATGTTTATGAAATAAATTATAGGCTGAAAAATGATGGCAATCAAACTGAATTCATTAGAATAGAGTCCTAATGTACGAAATTCTCCCTCCCGGATGTCAAAGGGAGGGAGAATATTCGCTACCTATTGATTGCATAGGTGAAAAATTCATTGGCGAATTAAAATCGGAGGTATATCAAAATGTCTTATTACAAAAGGTGTATGGTATATTTATCATCGATTATCGTGGCCATAGCGGTATTGCACGGTAGCGTATTTGCTCAAAAAAAATGTATCTTTTTCTCTACACAAGCCCCTGAGGAGGACAGAGACACACCATTGGTCGAGAAACTTAGTGAAACTTTTACTGTGGACGTATATTCGATCGATGATGTTGGCGGGTGGGTGGATTCCACCTTAATGCATGAATATGATTTTGCTTTCCTATCCGAATCAATACCATCTGCACGGGCTGGAGGACTAAAAGGGGCTCCCATTCCTCTATTCATTACAGAATTATGGGCAAGTCAATGGAACTTGATGGGTTGGGTTCCTTATAACTGGGATCCGGACTATTATGGAACGACTGAAGAAGATCAGAATAAGGTAACGATTGTCAATGCAGATCATCCTTTAGCTGCTGGTTTTGACTATGGCACTGAGATCGAAATTGCAACGCTGATGGCAGGCAATGGTCCGTTAACATACTCAATTCCCGGGATTGAATTTATTCAGATTGCGACGCTGTCAGCTGATCCCAACAAGACTGTTGTTCTTGGAGTTGAGGCAGGAACAGTATTATACAACAACGTCAATGTGATCGATGGTTCCTATGTGTCCGAGAACAGAGTTGCAGCGGTTGGTATTATGGCTGGATTTAATGATAAGATCACAGATGATGGCTGGAAATTAATACATGCGGGTATTGAGTGGGTTTTAGATACCGGTGGTGTCGGAGTAGAGTCTGTTGGTAACGCAATGAATCCAGATGGCTATGCATTGGATCAGAATTATCCGAATCCTTTCAATCCCTCAACTTCAATCAGCTTTGTTCTGAAAGATGCAGGAGAAGTTACATTGACGGTGTATGATCTATTGGGCAAAGAGATCGAAATCCTGCTTGATAAAGAATATAGATCAAAAGGAAACCACATTGTGAATTTTGATGCAAACAATCTTGCATCCGGTGTTTACCTATACAAAATGGAATGTGAGCATTTTACCGCGATCAGGAAAATGTTATTAGTCAGATAATTTGTTCGCTGGGTACATGCCTGAACAGGTAACGGTGTCAGTGCTGTTGCCTGTTCAGCAATTCACTAGTCCTCACGATCCGTATTTATCTGAATTTGAAATCACAATATCGTATTTGAAATATCATACTGTCCCAAGCTTGCTGTACAGGTATAAGTCCATGAGATATAATAAACTGTCTATATTCATAATTACTCTCTTCATTATTGTCTTTATAATGCACAACATGGATGGAATCTGTACAGATATAATTTTTTACAACGGGAAAATAGTTACGGTTGATGATAAATTCTCAATCAAAGAAGCTGTCGCTGTAAAAAATGGCAGAATAGAGAATGTCGGATCAAATGCTGCTGTACTTCAGTTTTCAGAACCACAAACTCAACGAATCGATCGGAATGGCAAAACAGTATTACCCGGACTGATCGATGCCCACCTTCATCCGACGGGCGCCTCAACCAGCGAAATATTTGAGGAAATACCAGATGTAACCTCCCTCCAGGAATTATTAGAATATATTTCATCTCAGAAGAAGATTAAGAGGACAACTGACTGGATCGTACACCCCAAATTTTTCCCTACTCGAATGATCGAGATGCGAGAACCGACTCTAATTGAACTCGACAATGTCGCACCCGATCATCCTGTGTTTTTGAATGGTAGTTACGCTGGTATTGTCAATTCATGTGCCATGCGTCTCGCTGGTATTTCAAATAATATGCAAAATCCGGGTATCCATAAAGATCCAGTTACAGGTGAACCGACAGGTAAGATCAAAGCGTCGGTCTTTCCTTTGATCAAAAAACATTATTACCGAGGCATATTGAATTTGGATAGAAAACAGCTATTCGATATCATTGCTGTTGCACATGAATTTGGTTGGAAGATGACGGCACATGTGACAGGTGGGGGAGGCGTTGATATGCTATTGGATGCTTATGAAAACGCAAACAAAGAAACACCAATCAGTGGGAGACGGTTCTCAATTATTCATGGGAATTTTTACACGAAAAAAGCAATAGATCGTTGTAAAAGGTTAGGCGTCATCGCTGATTTTCAGCCGGCATGGTTTTATAAAGATGCTAACGCAATGAGATATATTCTTGGCGACGAGAGAATAAAGGCCTTCTTGCCAATTCGATCCATGCTGGAAGCAGGGATCATACTTAATGCAGGATCTGATCATATGGTAAAGTATGATTCCTATCGATCAATCAATCCTTATCATCCCTTTTTAAGTATGTGGACCCTCATCACACGTAAAACAGATAGGGGATCTGTAATTTGCCCAACAGAGGCAATTTCGCGGAAACAAGCCTTGAAAATGTATACAATCAACAACGCTTACGGTACATTCGAAGAACATATAATCGGTTCATCAAATTGTGAAATCAATTGTTCGAATTTTATATAAATAGTGATTTAAAACGAATCATCTATCAGGAGAATCACATGACGGATATTAACAGAAGGGAATTCATCAAAAGGAACGCATTTGCTGTTGGAAGCCTGGCATTGGGACAAACAACTCTAAAGAAAGCATTTGCCAAAAACGACACAATTCATATGGGCGTTATTGGTACTGGAAGGCATGGACGATGGACCATGCGTGTTCTGAAATCCTTGTCAAATTTAAAGATGGTTGCCTGTTGCGATATCATACCAGAGCATCTGGAAATGGGGCTTGAAATCGCCGGAAAAGGGGCTGTTGGCTACAAGGATTATCGCAAGTTATTGGAGAATAAAGATGTGGATGCAGTGTTGATTGCTACACCATTGAGTATGCATTACCAGATGTCTGTCGATGCGTTATCGAGTGATAAGCATGTTTACTGTGAGAAAACGATGACATATAATATTGATCAGGCAATAAAATTGGTAGAAAAGGCAAAAGCTTCTAAAAAGATTTTCCAGGTTGGTTATCAAATGAGGCTCAATCCTCTTTATAAAAAAATCAAAGAGATGCTCGATGTCGATTATCTTGGTACACTGACACATATCTATTGTAACTATAATCGAAATGCGGACTGGAGACGACAGGTCAAAAAACCTGAGTACGAAAGGATTATTAACTGGCGGATGTATAGAGAGTATTCTGTTGGACTGATGGCGGAATTGTGCTCACATCATATTGATCTCGTAAATATGATACTGGATAGTCATCCGACGAAAGCGTGCGGATTTGGCGGAATAGATTACTGGAAAGATGGCAGAGAAACATATGATAATGTTCACGCTTTATATACATATCCCAGGGGTATAAAAGCTGAATTCTCTTCTCTTACCACCAATGCCTTTTTGGCTGAAAAATTAAAATTCTTAGGTACAGAAGGTACGATCGTCATTGGAAGCAACCAGGAGCACAAGGCCATATACTATCCAGAGGGGATATTATCTGAAAAGCTAATTGACGAAGGAGAA
>JAZBPW010000099.1:0-3759 GCA_036351795.1 Candidatus Zhuqueibacterota bacterium
AGAGGAGGCAGTAGCAATGAGTACATCTCAGCCGTTGCATATAACGGTAAATCAAAACATATTGGAAATGGAATACGCGGTAAGAGGTCCTATTCCCAAAAGAGCCGCCGAATTGAGAAAACAGGGAATGACAACGATCCCATGCAATATCGGCAATCCGCAGGCACTTGGTCAATCTCCGATTACATTTTACAGACAGGTTCTTGGCCTTGTTGAAGATCCTTCAAAAATCGAGCGGGAGAGGCAATTCGCCAAATTATTGAAAAGCAATATCAATGCATTGAGCGGAATCAGGGAATCAGATTTAATTTCAGACTATGTTCTCGATTTAAGCGAAAATTTTCTTTCCAACATGGAGGGCGGTCTTGGCGCCTATTCAGAGAGCAATGGTCCTCTCTTTATCAGAGAAGCAGTCGCGAAATTCATAGACAGGAGAGACGGTGTTGATTCATCGCACGGTGTGCGTTCAAATCCGGATCATATATTCATTACGAACGGTGCCAGCGAAGGTGCCAAGCACATCATCGACCTGCTGATCACCGACAAAAACGACGGCATCATGATCCCGATTCCCCAATATCCGCTCTATTCCGCATCGATAAAAAAAGCGGGCGGTGTCCAGGTAAATTACTATCCTGATGAGGATAGCGGCTGGACATTGAACAACTCCTTACTTCATGAGTCGCTGAATTCCGCCCGAAAAGCGGGGATCATTGTAAAGGGCATTGTGGTCATTAATCCAGGAAATCCGACAGGGGCGATCCTTGATGAAAAGACAATCAGGGAAGTCATTGACTTTGCAAAGGCAAACGACATTGTCATCATAGCCGATGAGGTTTATCAGGAAAACACCTATGGTGAAAAGTTTGTATCATTTGCCAAAGTTCTCGGAGAAGAGGACGTTCCCCTTTTCAGCCTGCACAGCATATCAAAGGGATTCTACGGAGAGTGTGGACACCGTGGCGGCTATCTCGAAGTAAGAAATTCTCCCCGGGCGATGGGAACCGATGTCTCATTCATCGACATCATATTGAAACAGGCTTCGGTAAGCCTGTGCTCGAATACAGTCGGTCAGCTCTTGATATACTTAATGGTAAATTCGCCTGCTGAAGGGAGTGAACCGTATTTACAATTTATGAAAGAAAAACAGAATATTCTGAATGAGTTGAATGAAAAAGCGATCATGATCCGGGAGGGATTCAGGCAGATGGATTCTGTGGAGTGTTTTGGCAGGACCGGCGCGTTGTACCTGTTTCCACGGCTCAATAAATTGCCGGAAGGAACAACGGACTTTGATTATTGCATGAGCCTTCTGGAAAAAACAGGATTATGCACGGTAAATGGCGCTGGTTTTGGTCAAAAAGCGGGAACGCATCATCTGAGAATCGCTTTTTTACCCCCAAAGAGCTTGATAGAAAAAGTGCTGCCGGAATGGATCAGCTTCCATAACGAATACGTAAACAGAAAATGAATTTTTCGTATTATAGCCACACGGTGCGAATAGGTCGAAATGCGCAAAACCTGGAAATACAGAGCGGCATTCACCTGTTGAAAAAAACATAAAATCAAAAACGTATCATTCAAGATCAATCAATGAACTTCACCCCTCTTGACTGGCTTTTCGTTGCTCTTTTTTTCTTCCTGACAATTTTCGTTACGTTGTGGACCAGGAAGCGCATTTCCAATTATGATTCCTATCTCCTTGCCGGCAGAAGTCTCAAACTCTATTTAGCCATGGCCAGTCTTGGAGCTACTGAAATCGGGCTGGTATCGCTGATGTATTTTGCGCAACAGGGGTATGTCAGCGGATTCTCTGCATTCATCATTGGCATCATTGGTCTGTTTGGCTTCCTTTTTGTTGGAAAGACCGGCTTTATTATCAAGGGACTGCGCAGGCTTCGCTGCCGAACAGTGTCAGAGTTTTTTGGTATGCGTTTTAACCTGACCACCCAGGTGATCGCTGGTACTATCACTTTTCTTGCCGGAATGATGAATATGGGCGTATTTCTGATTTTAGCAGCGAAGTTCATTCTTCACGTCGTGGGTATTCCTGCTGATCTGCTTCCGTATTTAATGATTGGTTTGCTTGTATTTGTTCTGATCTATACCATCATCGGTGGAATGGTTTCCGTTGTGATCACAGATTACATTCAGTTCATTATCCTGTTTACCGGCATGCTTATTACGACATATTTCGCGCTGAAAAACGTCGGATATGGGAATGTGATCCAGGCTGTTCAGCAACAATATGGAGATGGTGGATTTAATCCGTTTATCAGTAAGGATCTGGGATGGAGTTTTATTATCTGGATGCTGATCGGATCTATTTTTGGTGCGATGTGGCCCCCGGCGATCTCAAGAGCATTATCGACGACAGATAGTGAAACGTCGCGCAAGACCTATTTGTATATCAGTTTTTCCTTCCTGGGAAGAGTGCTGTTGCCAATGATATGGGGTATCTGCGCGCTGGCTTATTTTAGAATGAATCCTTCATTACCGTTTCCAATGGATGGGTCAGCTCCAGACACCGCCTCTGCAATGCCAGTGCTGCTTTCACAAATTTTGCCTGCCGGCATTATCGGATTGATGACAGCGGCCGCATTGGCAGGAATGATGTCTACTTTTGATAGTTATTTACTCTGCTGGAGCTCAATTTTTGTCAATGACATCATTTTGCCAGTGCGGAAGAATCAATTATCTGAGCAAAGTAAAATCTTCCTGACCCGGATCATGATTATTGTCTGTGGACTATTTGTATTGATTTGGGGATATTTCTACAAACCACCTGAAACGGTTTTTCGATTTCTGGCTATTACCGGCACGATGTATGTGGCCAGCATATTGCTGACGATTGCTATGGGACTGTACTGGAAACACGCAAATGCCTATGGCGCACTTGCTTCATTACTTATTGGCGGGCTGTTTCCATTGACTGCAATTTTCATCAAGGATGCCAGTATCCTGCCGGAAAATTTGCACTGGTTGACCAGCGATAAAATCGTTGGGATAGCAACTTATGGTCTGGCGTTGGCTGGAATAGTCGTTATTTCTCTAACAACTCAAAGAATTTGTCCACCGAAAAAAGTAGTCCTTTCTCAGGAACAGGAAATGGAGAAAACAGGATGACAGCTGCTCAGACAATCTGGACAACAATTTTTGCGATAGCCGTCCTGCTGTTTCTGATTGTTGAAATTGTCGTTATTATTGGCGGAGCCTGGAATTTGATAGACATGATGAAATTCCTCAAAAAAGCCAAAGATACGGGAAGAAACGATGGGTAAGGTTGTCATTCATCGATTCGATTACGATCGAATTTGTGTTAAATTTGAAGATGTTATAAAGATCGAATTCCCTTTCAATTTGTGTGTCATAATGGTGTGAAAAGTGAAAGGGACACAGCCTGAGCTATGTCCCTGTTTTTGTATGGAATTGTAAGACTACCAATTGTCGGGGCGAGAAGATTTGAACTTCCGACCCCTTGACCCCCAGGGATAGGCTGAAGGTTTATTTTTGTTTATTAAAGTTTAGTTGTTTATTGTTGTATACTCTCCCAGGGTATAATAGGAAACAGACAACTGACAACTTAAAAAAAATTAAATTATCCCTTGACAACGCTTTGATTTTACCTGATATTATATATATAGGGACGTTTTAATTAGTAAGCAGGACATACCTGCTTGAAACAATGATATAACCGAAAGGCATATTACCATGTTTTTTAATCAACCATTTAAACTAAATGAAAGGAATCTTATGTCA